>JADFVM010000333.1 GCA_015222555.1 Pseudomonadota bacterium | reverse complement strand
TTTGCATTGTATGGGTTATCCAGAGTGTTGTAATAATCGGTCTCGGCGCCCATAAGTTTTGTTTCACTATCCTCATCGAGCCAGTCTATAATACCGTCAATTAAATCGATGTTTATATCTTTCAGTTCAAAAAACCTTTCCACCTGTTCTACCATAACCGGATTTGGAGCCCCCGAGGAGACGAGATCATTAATGTTCAGCTTACCCTCTTCATCATCAATGCGCCCGGCAAAAGATCCCTCGTCAAAAAAACTGCCTGAAAATTGACTGAGTTCAGCAAAGCGCCCCCAGTCTTCATTAAAGGCATCATATTTTTCATTATCCCTCTTTAAGGCCTGAATGGCGCTTTCCAGCCCGGCCCTCGCCACCTCACGGCTTTTAATTTTGCTGGAAAAATAATCTGCCCCCGCCATCTGGACCCTGGCACTATAGCTGAAATTGACTACCAGCGGCGTAAGGATAGCCAGGATAACAAGAACTGCCAGAAGGGCAAAACCTTTTTCTCCTGCATCAGAACGCCTGAAAAATTTTCCAAAAAATACTTTCATTACAGCTCTACTCCGAGATAGACAGGCACCTGCATGGAAAAGGTCTTGCTTTCACCCATATCATCATCAAAGGCAATAATGATTTTTATCGTCCGTGGAAGTAGGTTCTTATCGAGAGAATACCACTCCTTAAGCCATTCGCCCTTATCGTTAAAAAACTCAAAGGTAAGCGATGAAATCCCTTCCATTAATTCAAAGGAGTGCCCCCCCTCCTTGAGATTTTCATCGGGCGTCTCATCAATCCTTTTAATCAGGCTGTAACTACTCTCACCGGAAGGGAGAAGGGAATAACCGACCTCTGTAATAAAAGCATCGTTAAAATCGTCTGAATCTGTAGACAGCGCCGTAAAGTCTAGTCGACTAACTCCTTCTGAAACGATATCCGAGACGAGCCCATAAGTCAGGCAAGCGGGATTACATTTATCAAGATCCTGATCAAAATCAATGAATAAAGAGGAAAGGTCCTTCATCATATATTCGGCCAGGTTCCTTATCTTCACATTGGATTCCAGTGCCGCAGCGCCCCGCTTATAAGACTCTGAAACTGTGGCAAAAGTTGTGTAAACGATTCCTAAAATAAAGGCAAGGACGGTAATGGCAATCATCACCTCTAAAAGGGTGAAGCCTCTATTATTTCTCATCAATCTTATACCCATTAAATTGCTCTGTATGTCTCCACCACATAAGGGACATTCGATCCTTTTTTTCCCCATTCAACAGAAATAGTAACGTGCACCATGCTCTCAACAACGGAAGGCTCTATACTCTTTTTCCAGAAGAAGGTGACATTGTCTCTCTCCTCTTCCCCCTCCCATTCACCTGTGCCACGTTCTTTGCGCGCATCCATGCCTGACAATAGATCCTGACTAAGGAGGGCCGCCTTTGTCAGGGCAGTTGAGTGGTATACTCTGGTTATGTTTGAGCTTTGTGACTGCAGGAGAACGACAAAGGAGATGGCGATGATTGAAAGCGCCACCAGGACCTCAAGGAGTGTAAAACCCTTTTGAGACCTTTCATGATTTTTCGAGGTAACCTTCATGTCTTTTTACCTTTCTGGCAAGATAGGGAATCTCCAGGGTCATGTTTTTTTCTTCCCGTCCCTTTAGATGTATCAAAACAGCCTCTGCTTTGCCCCCCGGATAAAAAGGGATTCTTACATCCCCATCAAATATCTTTTCGCCATCGCCGATGACAAAATCTGTAACGACAATATCTTCGGGGACAGACACTGCACGCATAAGAACCGCCCTATCTTTATCCCCCTTAAAATCTGTTACCCAGAACCTGTTTTGCTGAGGATTGTAATTAACGTACAAGACTCTTTTTTTATAGACCGCCTCATCCCTTACATGCTCAATATATGTAGATAGTTTTGATGCAAAAGCGTCGAGATCCCCCCTGGAAAAGAAAGCCACAAACCTTGGCATTGTAACGGCCGTCAGAAGGGCGAGGATAAAGATGACAATTGTCAATTCAACCAGGGTAAAGCCGGCTTTCCTGTTTTTATCTAAAACCATCATCGGCATGTCAAACTTTTCAAGGATAAACATCCGCTCATTGAAGGATATCTGTGAAGATTTAAACTCACGAATTAACTTTGATTATGGGAGCCTGTAAAAATTCAAATTTTGTCATTCCCGCGAAGGCGGGAATCCATGACTCAGGGCTTTCTGGATACCCGATAAAAGCACTCGGGCATGACAAATTTAATAAAACTTTGCAATAGCAAAAACTTGCCCGGACAATGCTGAAATCAGATGATTATCTATCGACAATTTGAACTTTCACTTTGTTCTTTTCCTTATCCGCGAAAATCCGCTTTATCCGCGCCATCTGCGTTCTATCCTTTATTGAAGATTCCAGCTCTCCACATCGGCGTCAAAGCCTTCCCCCCCGTCTTCACCGTCAGCGCCGTATGACTCCAGGTCGAACTCTTTGCTATTTACACCGGGCGATAAATAAACATACCTGTTACTCCAGGGATCGAGAGGGACTTTACCGCCTTTAAGATAACCGCCTTCCCTGTATTTTTTCGGAATTCTTCCAACGGTGGGCTTTTCAACAAGGGCTTCCAGTCCCTGTTCAGTGGAGGGATAATAACCTGTATCCAGATAGTATTGATCCAGAGTTGCCGAAAGATTTTCAATTTGAAGTTTCGTCTTTGTTCTCCGTGCCTCTTCAGGTTTATCCATAATGCGGGATGAAACAAGGCCGATAAATATGCCAAGAATAATAACGACTACAAGTATTTCAATCAGGGTAAAACCCCTATTATTGTTTACCATGCTCTTCCATTGATTCTTAACCTTCATTGTGCCTCCCTCAATATATTTTACTTCATCTCTAAAGATGATATGATCAGTGTCACATTAATTTGATCCGGGTTACTGTATCTTGGCTGGATATCGACTTTTTTGATCCTTAGATTTTGGCCTGAAGATTCTATGCGGTGAATATAGGATACCAGCGGCTTGAGGCTCACATCTTCAAGCTCCACAAGAACGGTTGATTCTGTATAGTTTTCTCTTGACTGGACGGAAGGTTTCATGGACTTGATGTTTCCTTTAATATCGGAATCGCTTGCCGCCTTATCAAGAAAGGAAAAAAGTGTAAAGTTCCCCTGCCCTTTTCTTGATGAACTGCCTTTGCCGGCCATGTGGGCTTTTAGCTCTTTATATCTGGCTGACATGGCCGTCATTTTTTCCAGCGTTTTCCCGCTCCTGACCATGCGGTCGTGATAGAAGTCTCTTCTCTCCTTTAAAGGCAATATGACCATAAAAAGAAGCAGGAGCAGCGCAAGAACAAGAGCTGCGGCCTTGAATGTTTTCTTTTCCTTTTTACTGAGTCTTTTGTAGAAATTCATTACCTCACCAACTGGTTCATTTCAAAAATAGGAAGAAGGATGGAAATGGCAATAAAAAAGACAATGCCCCCCATTGCCAGAATCAGTAAAGGCTCAAGGATTGATGTGAGCCCCTCGGCAACACTTTCCACCTCTCTGTCAAAGGCATTTGCTACATTTAACAGCATTTCTTCCAGCTTGCCACCCTTTTCACCGATGGCGATCATATGCACGGCAATGGGCGGGAAGACCCCTCTTTCTTTCAATACGGAAGAAATGTCACCGCCTTCAGCCAAATTTTCCCTCGCCCTTGATATTGAGTCCGATATAATGGAGTTTTTTACCACGCCCTTTACCGTATCCAGCGCATCGGTAATCGGAACGCCGCCCTTTAACAGTAAAGACAGACTTCGTGAAAACCTGGCCACGTCAATTCGGCACAGAATAGAGCCGAATACAGGCAGTTTCAAGGCCAGACGATCAAAAACAGCACGCCCCCTTTTTGTATGATAGACCCTGTAAAGAGCAACGCTTATCAGGATAAGAACAATCAGTATTAATGGCCACCACTGTTGCGCGATGTTTGCCGTCGTAATGAGAATCCGTGTCGGAAGCGGCAGGGCCTGTCCCATATTTTCAAAGATAGAGGTAATCTGGGGGATGACGGCAACAAAGAGTATGGCCAGGACAAGGATGCCGATAATGACCATGACAACGGGATAGATCATTGCAGCCATCACCTTTCCTTTTAGCGCCTCCTCCTTTTCTCCCAGCTGGGCAAGTTCCTCCAGGATCAAATCGAGATCACCACCCTCCTCACCCGCCTTGACAAGACCGATGTAGGTTGGAGAAAAAAAGCGAGGATAACCGTCAAAAGCATCTGATAAGGAACTACCAGATGAAACATTTCCCTTCATATCGACAATGGCCTTTTCAAGTGACCGATTATCAGTCTGTTCGGAAAGTGCCGTCAGGCTTTCAACGACAGGCATACCGGAGGCAAGAAGCGTTGCCAACTGTCTTGTAAAGGTCGTTATGTCCCCCTTGCTTACCCTTCTTATCGGTCTTCGGATCTGCCCGGTCCTGTCTCTTGAAGAAAGTTCAGCTGTGACTTCGAAAGGGAAAAGCCCCTTGTTCTTCAGTTTTGAAGTCGCCTGCCCCGGGCTGTCCGCATCAACGACACCGGAAATACTTTTACCGGAGGCATCATAACTTTTATGTCTGAATAGTGTCATATGAAAACCAAGTGTTAGTTAATACTCTTCCCGTCAAGTTTCACATTAGGTTTCTCCAGATCACCTGACAAGAGAACATTAAAGCGGTCTCTTTGCCCCACCATGCCTTTCAGGAAGGGGAGATAGTCTTTCAAGGGGCCTTCTTTTGCACCACTTAGATCCACATCCGCCTTTAAGGCAAGCCGGCTTTTTTTCATATTTTGATCAAGATTGATTTTACCATCCCCTTTTACCTTAATCCCCTGAAGGTCCGCCTTTAGAGAGTTGATCAAAAGTTGCGATCCTTTTTTTTCTGCATGTGCATCAAGTTGGCTGATCAGAATCTCGGGAAGCAAAGGATTTATTCCCCGAAGCAAAACACCCCTTACAGTAAGAGCAAGGTCACCTTCACCCCGCGAGACCTCATTATAAACCTCCATATTGCCGGAAAGGCTTAAGGTGCCCTCATCAATGACCAGCCTGTTTCCAACCATGAGACCATCCATTTTAATCTCTTCGGTGTCTATGTTAACTGTCAGTCCCCCGCCCGAAATGCTAACGTGTCCCTTTCCCTTACCGCCGTTAACAAGCTCAAACTCTATGACTTTCTCATCGGAAAAAAACATGAAGGGGCTTCCTCTTAAAACAAGCTTTTCCAGCCTCGGTGTTATAAAAAAAGTCTTCGGATTTTCACTGCTGAAAGTGACGTCCGTAATCGCCAGCCCAAAGGGGAAAAGGAAGTCGGAGTCCGACATGACAACCTGGACACCCGCTTTTTTGCCTGCCTCAGAGATGGCCCAGCTTTTAAGTTCCCCATAGGGAAATCTGACAAGCAGCAGAAAAAAAAAGAGGAGAAAAAACCAGGCAGTAAACTTCCCTCCCCGCCGATTTATTGCAGACAAAAGGCCCGACCTCATTCCACTTCTCTTGTAACGGCAATTAATTCTTCCAATGTGGTTATCCCTTCCAGGACCTTACTTATACCCTCCTGGCGCATGGTTTTCATTCCAAGCTTTAAAGCCTCCCTTTTTATGGCATAGCCATCTTCATTTTCAACAATGAGCCGCCTTACAGGTTCACTGATTGTCAATATTTCATAAATAGCGCCCCGACCCCTGTATCCCGTTTCCGAGCACTGGTCGCAGCCTGCGCCCCTGTAAAAGGTGACCCCTTGCCTGTCGCTTTTGCTGATACCAAGCTCCTCAAGGAGTTCTTCCGGCGGGCTGTATTTGATCTTGCAGTTTTGACATATGCGCCTCACCAGACGCTGGGCGATAACGGCCCGGAGGGTGGCGGAAACAAGAAATGATTCGACACCCATATCGACAAGCCGAGTCACAGCACTTGCAGCATCGTTAGTATGTAAGGTGCTGAGCACAAGATGTCCCGTCAGTGAGGCCTGAATCGCGATTTCGGCAGTCTCAAGGTCCCTGATCTCCCCAACCATAATTTTATCCGGATCCTGACGAAGAATAGACCTCAAGCCCTTTGCAAAGGTGAGACCCACTTTTGTATTGACAGGGATCTGTCCTATGCCCGGGATCTGATACTCTACAGGGTCTTCAACGGTAAGAATATTTGTTTCCGATGAGTTGAGCTCTTCCATGGCGGCATAGAGCGTTGTCGTTTTACCGCTTCCCGTGGGACCTGTTACAAGGACGATCCCGTTGGCGGTGCTGATGGCTTTCGTAAATGCCATGAGCTGATCCTTCCCCATCCCCAGATCACTGAGCCCAAGCAGCACGCTGGACCGGTCAAGAATCCTCAGGACTAGCCTTTCGCCATAAGCCGTCGGGATGAGAGAAACCCTGATGTCAACATCCTTGCCGGCGATTTTTATCTTAATGCGCCCATCCTGGGGCAACCTTCTCTCGGCGATATTCAGGCCGGCCAGTATTTTAACCCTTGAGACAATGGGGGCGTGATATACCTTGGGAGGTGAAAGCCTCTCATAAAGTGTCCCGTCAATCCTGAACCTGACTTTCAGTCCCGCTTCAAAGGGCTCAATATGTATATCACTGGCCCTCTCCTTCACTGCCCGGTAAAAGATCTTGTTCACAAGTCGAATAATGGGCGCCTCATCGGAAAGATCGAGAAGGTCTTCCGTTTCCTCTATGTCCAGGCTAAGAGAACCTACGTCGTCACTACTGAGGTCTTCAATGACTTCCTCCGGTGATTCAAGGCTTTCTTCCATTAAATGGTGGATCGTTTTTGTGATTTCTCCTTCAGGACAGAGCGTTTGAATCACCATTTTACCTGTCAGTGTTTGCAGGTCGTCTATGGGGCCGGTATTTAAGGGGTCTGATGTGGCAACATAAAGGGTGCCATTTTCTATTCGGTAAGGGATGATTTTGCTTTTTTTAAAGAAGTTAAGGGGGGCCATGCCGGACATTTCATCACTGTTTATATGTTCCGACACGCTATTGATATAGTCAAGGCCGAACTGCTCGGCAAGGACACTTAACCATGCTTCTTCATTAATGTAACCGAGATTGACAAGAATCTTGCCCAGCAGCTCTTTTTTTACTTTCTGTGCCGAAAGAGCTGACTCCAGCTGTTCCTCATTGATCAACTCTCTGGAAAGGAGTATTTGTCCTAGCAGTTTCATTTTTCAGGTGATTCCCCGGTATCACCATCACTGTCTTTTTTCATACTTTTAGGGAGATGTTCCTCCCTGAAAGCGTCCATATCCCTTTTCTTTTCATCCATAATGGCATCCATTTCGGCGGAATCCCTGATGATCCGCGGAGAAAGGAAAATAAGCAGGTTCGTCTTTTCCTTTTTTACGGAAGTGAAGCGAAACAACATGCCAAGAAGGGGGATGTCCCCCAGACAGGGGACCTTATTTTTAGTTTCAATATCATTATCCCTGATCAATCCGCCGATTGCCACCGTTTGCCCATCTTTCACAACTACCGTTGTTTTGGCAGACCGCTTGGTCGTAATGAGGTCGGCAGCTTCCTCCAACGTTACCTCTTTAACGCTGGATATCTCCTGGTATATTTTCAGTTTTACAAAATCGCTTTCATTGATCTGGGGTGTGATCTTGAGGGTGATCCCTACATCTTTTCGTTCTATCGTGGTTATCGGTTCACCGGCTGTGGTCTGGGTCTTTGAAGTAATAAAGGGCACGTTCTCACCCACGACAATTTCGGCCTCCTCGTTGTCCGTCGTCAGCAGGTGGGGGGTGGATAACACATTAACACCCGATTCCGTTTCAATAGCCCTTAAAAGGGCGCCGATATTCAAATATTCCGTCCCTCTAAAAGTAATCGTGCCATCGACGGCACCGAGAACAAGGCCTTGCCCCGTCAGCCCCAGCGGATTACTGCTTGCCGCCTCTATTCCACCAAAGGTTGTGCCCCCGATGACCTTGGCACCACTGCTTGCAGTCGGATCAGAGGTCCCCCTGAATTCAAAACCGAGCTCTCTTTGTTTATCTACACTTATTTCCATGATAGAGGCCTCAACATAGACCTGCTTGCGTCGTATGTCGAGCTTGTCGATGACAGTTGTTATTACGCGGTAATCACTGGGAGAGGCGGTAATAACAAGGGAATTTGTTGCCTTGTCCGGCGTAATAATAATATTACCGCTAATGGGAATGCCGCCTGAAGCGCCACCTTGAGCAGTCGGCTGGTTTCTCCTTTGCTGCGTCATACTGCTCAGGACTTTAGAAATATCCTCGGCAACGGCATTTTTCAGGTACACGACATGGATTTCACCCGCCTCTACCTCCGTTTCCACATCAAGTATTTCAACGAGCGCCTTGATACTTTCCATGTTACTCTCGTCGGCAACAACTATAATTGAGTTTGTTCTTTCATAGGGGATAACCTTTAACGCACTCTGGCCGGCCTGAGGCGCTCTCCTCTTCCCTCTCGCGGCGGCGGCCTGTTTTTTTAAGGGAAAGATAGAGGTCAACTGTTTGGCAAAATTTCCTGCAGAGGCGTATCGAAGCGCTATGATCTCTATTTTTTCACTGACATCTTCCAGGTCAATCTCCTGCACAATCCTGACAAGTCTGTGAATATTGGATGAAATGTCTGTCACAATAATGGTATTGGAGGCAGCGAAATCAATGATGATGCCGTTTTTTGAGATAAGCGGCGCCAGGGCTGCCCTTACCTGCGTTGAGCTTGCATAGTCGAGAGGGATTATCTGAGTAACTATCCTGTCATTTCTCGGGACCTTTTTACTGTCCTTTCCAACTCTTGTTCGCGTCTGGCTTTTGGAAGCATCCGGTTTAGGAATAATCTTAATAATGCCGGCAGTCTCCACGGCAGAATATCCATTAACCTCTAATATGGAATCAAAAACCCTGTAGGCCTCTTCCTCGGAGATTTTAGTGGGAGAGATGACCGTGACATTTCCCTTAACCTTACTGTCAACGACCATATTCTTCCCCGTCAGCTCGCTGATAAACTTTATAACAACCCTGATATCGGCATTGTCAAAGTCCATAGAAATCTCCTTCTTCCCGGCAGCAAAAAGCTGGGAAGAGAAGATAAAGTTTAAAATCAGAGCAAGGACAAAGACTCTTTTCCTCTTACTGTCTATTTTCAAAACGCCTCCTGAAATAACTTTTCAGTAATTTACTATTTAACCTAAACCCTGCAAGTAATCCGGGATTCGCCAGCCTCTGACCTCGGCCCACTTGCAAAATTTAGGTTTAACGCAATATATCAACTTTGGCTATATTTTCAAGAATTTATTTTTAAGCAACCCTTAGTCGACGGGGTCGTTCAGTCAACTATTATCTGACTTCATAATAAATTGTCTCTCTTTTGCCTTTCCTTTCCACCTCTATCGTAAAGGCTCCCCCGCTTTTCAATTGTTGATAGGCTTGAAAAGCCTCTTCGGGCCTATTGATAGACTTTCCGTTAATTTCCTTTAAAATATCCCCATTTTTAAAGCCCACACTTGCTACCAGGCTGCCAGCCTTGATGTTCAGCATTTTATAACCGCTGGCTTTTCCTCTAACCAGATTCGGGACAATCCTGACCTGCGTCATGAATTGAGTCACATCACCCGACAACCTTTCCACTTCTTTCCTGTCAAGTATAAATTTATTTGCAGCAACCTTTGTCACACCCCGCCCTGAAGACAGCGCTGAAGGAGAGGAAAGGCGACTGGAGATTACCTTCTCATCAAACTTTATTTCCAGCTTTTCTTCCCGTCCATTATTGTCAAGTATGAGGATATTTCTTCTAATCGCTTTAATTTCCGCATCTTCTATTTCTTGTCCCACACGATAGAGCTTTTGCCCCTTTCCTCCGGGAATTTCAATGATTGCAAATGAAGCCGATGGCGGGCCTGCAACAGTCCCCATAAGCTTATAGTTAAGAGAGGACAGGGGGAGGTCCTTATCTTTGTCAGTTTCTTCCCGCACTTCTACTTTTTGAATTTCCGAAAATGCAGGCTCCCGGCTGACAGATTCACCTCCAGAGCCAAAAACATTTTCCTTCCAGACAAGGGCATAGTGCTCCAGATTGCGTACCTGACTCATGCCGGCTGCCTTTTTTTTCTCATGCTTCATGACAGGAACAGTGGCAGGGATACCTCCCCGGATTAACTGCACAACAATTCCGGAAGAGATATAGGCGGAGACGATGAGAAGAAATACTTTTATTGAAAGGGCGACCTGTTTTTCATTCATTGCCAGCAATGATCCTCACAAATTTATCATAAACGGTTATATTAACACAGTTTTTCCAATTCTACCAAAAAATAGTCGTCCCTTTTATTATGCCCTATTTAACCCACCCTGCCCCTCCCCCCCCAATCACTGACGAGGGAAACTGTTCTTTTCTACTTCAAGCGGCCAGTTATGAGCAATCATTTGTCGGCAAAAACAATTTGAGATCAAACAATCAGAGAGATCGCTTACAGCTGAATTCTGGTGACTAACTCCAGCACTGCCAGTTTCCAGATGGACACATAATAAAACTAATTTACATTTATATTGAGGTACAATATACTCTTTCTCGATACTAGGAATAAGTTTGATACTAGGATTTTCTATCCATTTACTACGATAAAAAATCAGACCAGTTTTCAACAATAAGGGGGAGAGGAATGGATTTAGCAACGGTAAAGAAAATGGCTAAAGGGCTTGGGCTTAAGCCGGGGAAAAAGACCAAGGTTGAGCTGATTCATGCCATACAGAAGGCGGAAGGAAACTTCGACTGCTTTGGTACGGCCATTAATTATTGTGACCAGATGGATTGTTGTTTTAAAGATGATTGTCTGGCCGCCTCAAGGTCTCACGGATAAGACATCTTGAGCAAGTACACTCTGGAAGAAAATAGTGGCAAGCTAAAGCTTGACGGGGGACGAGTAGAATCACGGCATTAAACTCTACGCTACTGGATATACTTGATCAGACCTTAAGAACTCAATAAACAACTCCGAAGCAAGCTGACGGGGTATTTGCTTGTCATTCCGGGCTTTCTCGAAAATGACAGGACGCAGCAAGCTGCGGAGGGTTCAACCCAAAGCGATTAAAAAGAAGACCTGTCAAGTGGAGGAAAGGCAATGGTTAATATTGCAATATCCGGAGCGGGAAAAGGAGGGTGCGCCCTTCTGGATAGCCTCGAAAGCGAGGAAGAAATTACTATTGTCGGCATTGTAGATAAAAACAAAAATGCTCCGGCACTGAAAATTGCACAAGAACACGGTATATTTACATCCACTAAAATAGAAGATCTTATAGACCTGTCCACTCACATCGTCATCAATGCCACAGGTCTCCCCGAACATAGTGAAGTAATTAAAAAAATATTCCCCTACCCCATCGACGTCATTGAAGGTGAAAGCGCCCGCCTTTTATGGACCATCGTAAACTCTCATAGAAAGTCACAAGCTGACATAAAAAGTTTATATGATTGCAGCAAGCAGGTAAGCGCTTCAGGAAGTCTCCAGGAGGCTCTTGATGAGATATTAAAGCGTTCCATGCAGATTACCGGCTCATCGGGCGGCAGTCTCGCTCTCATCGAAGATGATGAGATATCTATCTCTTCCCAAATTGGGTTGAGCGTAGAATTACCCAGGCATACTGGGTGGAAACTTTCCGGGAATAAGCTGGCATCAAAGGTCTTGAAAGGGAAAAAGCCGGTGGCATTTCACAATATTAAAGATAATGCACTTTTTGAGGGGACCACCTTTCTGAGGGAGGGAATTCATTCCATGCTGGCGGCACCGCTGCTTCTAAATGGCAAGGCACTTGGCATTCTTTGTCTTCACGATTTAAAGGCAAGGCCTTATTCGAAAAGAGAAAAAACCCTCATTGGTCTCATATCTGCCACAGCCGCCCAGTCCATTGAAAAGTTTAAGCTCCTTCATGATAAAGAAAAATCGATTAACTATCTGCAAAGTATACTCAATGATTCTCAGGACATGATTATCACCACAGATAATGAAGGAAGGATTGTAAAATTTTCAAAGGGAGGAGAACGAATCCTTGGTTTCCCCCAGGAAGAAATGGCAGACAAAGAAGTGACCACCCTTTATGCAAACAGGGCAGAGCGATTAGAAATACAAAAAACGGTTGAAGAGAAGGGGGCAATATATAACTATGAAACGACTCTTCTGAAAAAAGATGGCTTACCTGTTGACATTAGCCTTACCATCTCGCAGCTGAAAGATGAGGCGAACAACATTATCGGCACCGTTGGAATCAGCAAGAATATTACTGAGGAAAAACGTCTCAGAAAAGAACTGGAAGAAAAAAATATGGAGTTAGAAAAGGTTAACGAGAGTCTGGAGCAAAAAGTGCGGGAAAGGACAAGGGCACTGGAGGAAAGCAACAAAGAACTAAAAAAGGCAAGTGAAATGAAGGACCGTTTTATTGCCAATGCCAGCCACGAACTGCGAACACCTCTCAACTCCATAATTGGTTTTTCAGAGATTCTGCTTGAAAAATCCTTCGGAGAAATTAATGAAAAGCAGGAGCGATATATCTCCAACGTGCTCAAGTCTGGCATGCACCTGCTTCACCTCGTCAACAATGTCCTTGATCTTGCAAAAATAGAATCTGGCAAGTCAGACCTTGATTATGATAATTTCCAGCTAAAGGGATTGGTTGACGAAATTTTCTCTGCATTGGGAACAATTGCAAAAAAGAAAGGTCTGAAACTGATCAATGACATACCCACTGACATCAATATTTCGGCTGACAGAATAAAACTGACACAAATTTTTTACAATCTTTTTTCAAATGCAATCAAATTTACCGATGAGGGAGGAAAGGCCGGTATTCGCTTAGAAAAAGTCAGAGGGGACAAATCGCTGACGTGGGCGCCTGCAGGGGAGGAATTCCTTAAGATGTCTATATGGGATACAGGCATGGGGATCAGTGCCGATGACCTCAATAGAGTCTTTTATGAATTTGAACAGGCAGATACTTCAAAAGCAACAGAGGGTTCCGGACTGGGGCTGCCGCTAACCAGAAAACTTGTGGAACTGCATTCAGGACATATTGATGTGGAAAGCAGGTTGGGCGAGGGAAGTACATTTAATGTCTACCTGCCTTCCACAACATACATTTCCTCGAAACTTCCGGGACAGGAAGAAGGGCCCCTCACCGATGAACTTACCGGCCTTTTTAATTCGACATACTTTGACATAAGAATTAATCAGGAAGTAAGCAGGGCAAAAAGATATAAGGAGCCACTGGGAGTTGCATTTCTAACTATCGATCATTTTGGGCAGGCTAAGAAAACTAAAGGGGAAGACAATGTCAGGCGGATCTTAAAAACGGTGTCTGCTTTTTTAAGGGTCAACCTCCGGACATCCGATATTCTATCTCGTTATAAAAACGATACTTTCGCAATCATATTCCCAAACACCCCTCATAAAGAAGCAAAAAGGCTTGCTAAAAAATATGTTACAGAAATTGTCAACCTTGAAAATAAGAGTGACAAGGATAGTCATCCTTTAAAAATAACTGTCAGCATCGGCTTATCAGAATTTAACGGTCAAAGGGTAAATGAATTACTGCAGATTACAGATGCCGCCCTGTCTCTGGCAAAAGAAAAGGGTGGCAACAGAGTTGAAATCATAAAAACTCCTTAACCCCATTGTCTTACCTTTTATGAATTTTGCAGTATATAGTTGGACAGGAAGGATTCCAGCCCGTTTATATACTCCCCCCCGGAAACAATAAAACCATCATTATGTCTTCCTTTTAGCTCGAGAAATTTCTTCGGCCCTGAAGCTGCCTGAAAAAGCTTCCTTCCATGACTAAAGGGGACAATCTCATCATTCCTGCTGTGAATAATGAGGAGGGGCGACCGAACAACACTGATTGAAGCCCTGGTATCATATTTAAATCGAGACAGGAAGCGAACAGGGAGGTAGGGGTAGAGTTGCGCCGCCATGGCACTCATTGAGGTGAAGCCGGATTCGATGATTAAGGCCTTGGGGTGAGTGCCTTTGGCCAGGTGTGATGCGATGGCAGCGCCAAGAGAACGGCCGAAGATTATGATCTCATCCTGGGGTATCTTTCGCTCCCGAGTCAGATAATTCCATGCACCTTGAGCATCAAGATAGGTCCCCTTCTCTGAAGGTTTCCCTTCACTTCTCCCATAACCACGATAATCAAAGATAAATGTGCTCAGGCCAAGGCGATTAAGAATATGCAGGGTTTCCAGGCGGTGTGAGATGTTACCGGCATTGCCATGGCAAAATAAAACAACGCCTCTGGCATCGCCGGCAGGAATAAACCAGCCCGTCAGCTTAACACCATCGCCGGCCTTAAAGCTGACTTCATCATAGGAAAGCCCCAGTACTGCAGGCGTGCCATAAACTTTTTTGTCCGGATAATAAATAAAGGAAGATTGAAATGCCAACAGCATTAATGACAGGCTGATATAAACACCGACAATAACAAAAAGGGTCAACTTTAAAAAGGATAGGGCTATTTTCATTAAACCTTTTTCGCCCATAATGGCGCACCTATTTGCTTTGCCCGCCTATCGGTCAATAAGAGAAATAAACAGGGTGCTACTGAAATCGCTTACGCTTGGCTTCTTTATTCAGACCAGGCCCCAAATTCCTCATCATAAAAACGTATACGTTTCTTTTTTTCGACTTCGCCGTTTTTTGCATTTACCGTTACTTCATATGTCGTCCCGGTGTTAGCCACAATTCTGACTTTGTATAAGTCTGCCTCAGGCTCCACACTCACCAGTTTCCCGCGCACACTTTTGAGGGCAATGTCTGCGGCCTCCTCTCTGGAAACAAGCCTGCCCTTAATAACCGTTCCGTCTTCGGCATTCACGAAGACCTTTTCTAGCGATCCCGCTTCTGTTTGAATCATTATTTCAAAGGCAACATTAACTAACTCTGCCTTAATAGCCGTTCCAGGGAGATATTTTTTCGCGGCAATAATGGCATCTTCCATTTGGGTCATCGGTTTTTGCTCAGCGCTAAATGATAAGGATGCAACAAACAATAAAATTAATCCTGTCAGGCCAGACAAAGCCTTTTTCTGCATTGCAAGTCTCCTTTTTTCCGGTAAGGACGAGTTTTCCCGCTCATGTAAGTTCACGACTACCTGACCTTTTCCTTATATTTTTTATAACATTCATCACTGCAAAAGGAATATCGCTCGCCCTTTATTTTTTTAACCAAGGCATCTTTTTCAGGGATATAAATCCCGCATTCAGGATCTTTGACCATCTCTTCTGTTTCATCGGCAGCTTCTTTGTTCTTCGTCTGCAGGGGCGAAAAAATTCCCCTGATCAGCTTAATTGCAAAATAAATGAGGACAAGATAAATAATCAGGCGGATTATCATTTCAATTCATCCCCACGGCTTTCATTCTCCGTAATGTTTTCATATTATGCCTTATCTCATCGGCCAGGACAAAATAGGGATCGATCCTTAATAATTCTTCCCAGACTTTTATTGCCTGATCAACGTCCTTTTTATCCCAAAGGTATACAACACCTACATTGTAACGCGTGATGGAGTGGCGCGAATCGATGGCAAGACTCTTTTTGTATTCATCCAATGCCTTGTCTGTTTGCCCTGATCGTCTGTATGACGTGCCAAGATCTGTTCTTACGGAAACATTGTCAGGATAGATCTGCAATGCTTTTTTATACATCTTTATCGCTTCCGGATCCATACCTACATCAAAATAGGCATTCCCGAGAGAAATAAGAAGCACAACATTATCAGGCTCCTTTTCCAGAAGTTCAATGAAGTTCCTGATCGCCTCTGCATAATCCTCTTTACTTCGATGTGTTTCCAGGCTTTCAGATTTTTCCTCTTTCTTCGAAGCGTCCTTCTTTTGATTATCATTGCAAGCGACAACCAATAGACTTATGGTGCAAACCATAAAAAGAATACAAAAAAGATTTTTCACTAAATGTCCCTTCAATGACTTATTCCCATTTTTTAATACTCTCCAAACCGGAAAGGCCCGATGCCATTTCACCAATTGTCTTGCCTGTCAAGGGGTGTAGGACATTATATCCTATTTCAGACAGTGGAACCATGACAAAGATTCTCTCTTTCATTTCCGGATGAGGGATTTTCAGCTCCTTTTCTGACAGGATAAGATCATCGTATAACAGGATATCGATATCAATTACCCTTGGGCCCCAACG
>JADFVM010000332.1 GCA_015222555.1 Pseudomonadota bacterium | reverse complement strand
CTGACAGCAGCGTTAACATCACTGGCCAACATGAGCCTTAAATGGGAGAAGTACAGAAACTATAAAGCGGAAGACATTTATAAGTAAGGAACTGTTCGCAAATAACTTGTGGGACAGTTCCTAGAGGAATCTAAATTGCCTAAAAGAGATGACATTAAAAAGATACTGATTATAGGATCCGGGCCGATTGTGATAGGCCAGGCCTGTGAATTTGACTATTCAGGCACTCAGGCCTGTAAAGCCTTAAAGGAAGAGGGTTATTACGTTATTCTCGTAAACTCCAACCCTGCGACAATAATGACGGATCCAGACTTTGCAGACAAGACCTATATCGAGCCCATTACCCCGGAAGTCATTGAAATGATCATTGAACGGGATCGTCCTCAAGCGCTTCTTCCCACCATTGGCGGTCAAACGGCATTAAATGTCTCTGTTGCAGTTGCCGAATCCGGAGTTTTAAATAAATATGGTGTTGAACTCATCGGAGCCAACCTGAAATCCATCAAAATGGCTGAAGACAGGGAAGAATTTAAACAGGCCATGGAAAGGATCGGACTTGACGTGCCTAAAAGCGGTTTTGCCCATACCCTGGATGAGGCTACACAGATCGCAACAGACGTAGGCTATCCCGTTATTATAAGACCTTCATTTACTCTTGGCGGAACTGGCGGTAGTATTGCCTATAACAGTGAAGAGTTTGAGGCGAAACTTAAGGTAGCACTTGAGGCAAGTCCTGCCGGTGAAGTTCTGCTGGAGCAGTCTATTATCGGCTGGAAAGAGTATGAGCTGGAGGTGATGCGTGATGGAAAGGATAATGTCGTCATCATCTGTTCCATTGAAAACTTCGATCCCATGGGTGTCCATACCGGCGACAGCATTACAGTGGCACCTGCACAAACATTGACGGACAAGGAATATCAACTTTTAAGAGATGCTGCAATCGCAATTATCAGGGAGATTGGTGTTGATACGGGTGGTTCAAATGTGCAATTTGCCGTCAACCCTGACGATGGCAGAATTTCCGTCATAGAAATGAACCCAAGGGTATCCAGGAGTTCCGCCCTTGCCTCCAAGGCAACGGGTTTTCCCATTGCAAAAATAGCCGCAAAACTGGCCGTTGGCTACAGTCTTGATGAAATACCCAACGACATAACCAGGGAAACGCCGGCATCTTTTGAGCCCACTATCGATTATGTCGTTGTAAAATACCCGCGCTTTGCCTTTGAAAAGTTCCCACAGGCAGACCAAACCTTAACAACGCAGATGAAATCTGTAGGCGAGGTGATGTCTATTGGCCGGACTTTTAAGGAAGCGCTTCAAAAATCCTTACGATCGCTGGAAATTGACAGTCACGGTTTGGAAAGTATTCTTTTCAGTGACAATGAAATGAGGACGTGGAGCTTTAATCTGGACAGTCAGAATAAAAGTCTCCTCAAGGAAAAGCTGTCAGTCCCCTGCTGGGACCGCCTATGGTACCTTGCCGACGCCATAAGAAGCGGCATGAGTCTCGATGAAATATTCCATCTTACTAAGATAGACAGGTGGTTTCTCTTTAATATTGAGGAAATCGTTCTTTTTGAAAAAGTCATTCTGGAAAGTGTAGAGGGTGGATTGATCTCCACAGAACTTCTGAAAAAGGCCAAAAAAATGGGTTTTTCAGACAAAAGACTTGCTTATCTCAGCGATGTGTCTGAGGAAAGTATAAGACAGGAGCGGATCAACAGAGGTATTTATGTTACCTTTAAAGTTGTAGATACCTGCGGTGCTGAATTTGAGGCCCACACGCCTTACCTTTACTCAACCTATGAAAAAGAGGATGAATCCAACGTAACCAAGCGCAGGAAGATCATGATCCTCGGCGGTGGTCCCAACAGGATAGGGCAGGGCATTGAATTCGATTATTGTTGTGTTCACGGCTCATTTGCCTTGTCGGAAGATGGCTATGAAACAATTATGGTAAACTGTAACCCTGAAACAGTCAGTACAGATTACGACACCTCGGACAGACTGTATTTTGAGCCGCTGACTTTCGAAGATGTAATGAACATCGTGGAGAGAGAAAAACCGGTAGGCGTCATTGTTCAATTCGGGGGACAGACACCACTTAAGCTTGCGCTTTCACTCTGGGAGAATGGCGTTCCTATTATCGGGACATCGCCCGACAGCATCGACAAGGCTGAAGACAGGCAACGGTTTCAAGAGATGTTAGTGAAGCTGGGATTGAAACAGCCTGAAAACGGCACGGCCATGTCTCTGGAAGAGGCTGAAAAGATTGCCGAAAGAATCAGTTATCCCGTCGTTGTTAGACCTTCCTATGTATTAGGCGGCAGGGCAATGGAAATCGTCTATGATCATGAAGGATTGATCAATTATATGCATAATGCTGTCATGGCATCTCCTGAACATCCCGTTCTTATCGATAAATTTTTAAATGACGCCGTTGAGCTTGATGTTGACGCCCTGGCAGATGGCACGGATGTCGTTATTGGCGGAATAATGGAGCATATAGAAGAAGCGGGCATACATTCCGGTGACAGCGCCTGCTCCCTTCCACCCTATTCCATTGAGAAAAAGACTCTTGATGAGATTCGGAGACAAACAAGAGCACTTGCCCTGGAACTTGAAGTGAAGGGTTTAATGAACATCCAGTATGCCGTTAAGGATGGAGAAATATATATTATCGAGGTTAATCCCAGGGCCTCCAGGACGGTCCCCTTTGTCAGCAAGGCGACAGGTCTGCCTCTGGCCAAATTAGGCGCAAGAGTTATGGCTGGAAAAACTTTGAAAGAACTTGGTATACTGGAAGAAGTAAGACCTAAATTTGTATCTGTAAAAGAGGCTGTTTTCCCTTTTGTGAAATTTCCTGGCGTCGATACACTCCTTGGCCCTGAAATGCGCTCTACGGGAGAAGTAATGGGCATTGATAAGGAATTTGGCAGAGCCTTTGCCAAGGCTCAACAGGGAGCCGGAGTCCATCTGCCTTTCGGTGGTGGTGTCTTTATCAGCGTAAAAGACGAAGACAAAAAAGCGATCCTTCCTCTCGCAGAAAGACTTCATAAAAAAGGCTTTAATATCGTTGCCACTTACGGCACATCACAATATCTAAAAACCAATGGTGTGCCCGTCGACTTCGTTAATAAGGTCGGTGAAGGAAGACCTGACATTGTGGATCGCTTAAAAAATTCCGAGATCACTATGGTCATTAATACAACAATCGGCAAGGAATCAATTGCCGCCTCTTACTCCATAAGAAGAACGGCTTTATCAAAGAATATACCCTACTTTACTACTGTCGCCGGCGCAAAAGCGGCCGTCAAAGGAATAAAGGCTGCCATGGAAGAAGGCCTTGGCGTCATGTCCATTCAAGAATATCATAATAATGAGGAGATAGCTAATGAGCGGTAGAGAACCGATCACTGTAGAGGGACACAAACATCTTCAGGAAGAATTGAAGCGACTGAAAAGGATTGAAAGACCAAAGGTCATTGAAGCCATTGCCGTTGCAAGAGCGCACGGTGATCTTTCAGAAAATGCCGAATATGATGCAGCCAAAGAAAAACAATCCTTTACCGAGGGGAGGATAAAAGAGATAGAGTCGAGGCTGGCCTTCTGTGAGGTTATAGATATTTCCAAGCTGAGCGGAGAAAGGGTTGTTTTTGGTTCTACTGTCACAATCTGCGATATTGATACGGACAAGGAATCTACCTATAAAATTGTCGGTGTAGATGAGGCGGATGTTAAAACAGGCAAGATATCTGTCTTGTCTCCCATTGCGCGCGGGCTCATAGGAAAAAACATCAATGATGAAGTCACAATAATCACTCCAGCAGGGAATAAGGAGTATGAGATTGTGGATGTATCCTTCAAATAAGAGTTATTTCCTTTCCCTTTTTTTATTTATTTCATTCCTTCTTGGCGGATGCAATACCGCGACGCAAGAAACAGACATAGCCAACAAGAGATTTGAATCTTCGGAAACTCTGCATGATGAATGGATGGGGGCCTATTTTAAAGGTAAAAAGATCGGCTACATCCATGGTACCACAGAGAGGGGCCGCCTTGCTGGACAGCCTTCCATTATGGTTAAAAGCATTGCAAAAATAGAAATTAATATAGAAAATCAAAAGAATTATACAGAGCTTGAGCAAGAGGCTTTTATTGACAAAGAGGGGAAACTCCTGGCCTTTAATTATAACCAGAATATCATGGGCCACCAGATGGTCGTCAGGGGAGAGAGACGGGACGGTAACCTTTTTGTCGAGATTGATGCGGGAGGCGAAAAAAGAAGAAAAAAGATTCCCCTAAGTGAGAACACCTATACGTCGGGACTTATTAAAGAGGCCATACTCCACCGTGGATTAAAAGTAGGGGATGAAATCGTTTTAAGTATTTTTCTTGAGCCCCTTCTTACAGTAGAGCCCGTCTCTGTAAAGGTCTTATCAATGGATAAAGGTTTTGTAGGTGGAAAAGAAACCAACATCTTTACCGTGGAAGAAAACTTTAAGGGCATTACTGGAACACTCCGGATTACAGAGGGTGGTCTTACCGTGGAAGAAACATCCCCTCATGGTTTTCAGTTGCTGAGCCTGGGAAAAAAAGAGGCCATGGCGCAGGGAGAGGCGCTATCCATTGTTGACCTGCTCCTTGCATCAAAAATAGATGTAAACAGGAAAATAGTTAATCCCAGGAGTCTTCATAACCTCAAGCTTAAACTAAAAAATATCCCCTCTCATTTTCCCGTTATCGATGATGACAATCAAAAGATCATCAGTTCAATAAAGGGGAAGGAGGCTTCGGATTATATCTTTGATATTCATGTTAGGCCGATCTCTGATGCGGGCGTTACAATTCCCGTCAAGCATTCTTTCACCGACCATTATCTTACCTCTGATCATGTCGTTAACGCCGATAATAAGACAATTATCAATAAGGCCAGGGAGGTTGTTGGAAATGAAAAATCTGCACTGCAGGCGGCAAAAAAAATATATGTCTGGGTTAACAAAAATATAAAAAAACGGCTTGTAGACACCGTTTCCGCCTTGGATACCTTGAAAAGCGGTGAAGGCGAATGTCAGGCCCATGCCAATCTCTATGCCGCCTTGGCCAGGGCTGGGGGGATACCGACCAAAGTGATTTCCGGCCTTGTTTATTCTGAAGAGTTTGGTGGTTTTATGTATCACGCCTGGAATGAAGTCTATATCGGGCAATGGGTGCCGCTGGATCCTACACTTGGAGGTTTCCCTGCCGATGCAACGCACCTCAAGCTGTCTGAGGGCGGCCTGGCTGATCAGTTGAAGATAATGGCCCTGGTGGG
>JADFVM010000047.1 GCA_015222555.1 Pseudomonadota bacterium | reverse complement strand
GGACGTCGTGCACGCGTATATCTCGCCCCCAGGATATCGTTACTATTGTGTTCCTCAACTCGTCTTGTCAAATCCTTAGTAATACCGGTATACAGACTGTCATCCGAACATTGAACGATATACACATACCACATGTTCATCCCTTCCGACTCATTCATCCTACAGAGTATTAGCAGAAATTGACCAACCCTCATAGATGGTGAAGGGCATTTCATTTTGAATCACAGAGAGGACTTTCCCTACCACTCTTTCCTTACCACTCACATCATAAGGTGTTGGGGTAACCCGCCCCCACACTGGATTAGGCCATGCCGGATCGTCTCTATAACGAACAACATGATGAATGTGCAGCTGTGGCACCACATTGCCAAGGGCTGCTATGTTCATCTTATGAGCGGCAAAAATAGCCGACAACTTCTCTGAGAGATAACTGGACTCTCTTATAAGCTGCTGTTGGTCCTCATCTTTGAGTTCATGAATTTCTCTGATGCTCTCTCGCTGCGGCACAAGAATAAACCAGGGATAATTGGAATCGTTCATGAGAAGGAGCTTACCAAGTGGAAATTGTCCGATCTCAAAACAGTCTTCACTAAGTTTAGGATGAAGCTCAAACATTAAATAGAAACTCACTTAAATTTTTGACTTATTCTATCACCCTTAAGCAAAAAGGATAAGTGAAAATAAATGAGAGATCACATTCATTAATTTTAGGTTTGGAGGGCCTTTTTCCTGGCCCAGCTTCATTCTGACATCACTGTCATATTTTTTTACACTTGTAATTTATTAAATAAGCTATTGAAATATTTGGCTTAATTTGCACTCAACGAAGCAGATGAGGATAACTGACACAATTTATTGTCAGATCATTTTACAAACTAAGCAAACTATATTTAACACAACCCGAATTTTTCTATAATATCAATATGTTGCAAGAATGGCATACTCTATGCTCAAAATAACAAGTGAGAGAGTAATGCAGGCTGGCACCTATGGATCTTAAAGGAGGCACCATGAATAGATATGTTCAGCAAGTCTTTCTTGCAGGCAGAGTTTTTGTTGCTTTGATTGTAGTTACCTTCATGCTCTTATATGCATACTCACTTTATATGCAGAAACAGATCCAGAATAAACCAATAACAGTTACAAATCGGGCTAAGGGGAGTCCAATGAAACTGTTTGTGTCTTTACTGAAGATGGATAAATTGTAGGGATCAATATTAAAGAGAGAGTGAAAATCCCTCTTTATAATTAGCCTCGTGAACTCAATAACCCTGTCGCTGCCAAAACATTCGTATGAGAGTATCGTCCTTGTCCACTAAGTGATGCTTCAGTGCCGCCATCACGTGGAGGACGATAAGCCCGCCCGTCCCATAGGCAAAATAACAATGAAGATTGATAAAAAGATCCCTCATTTCCTTGTTCACCTCTATAATTGCAGGGACATCAAATAGATTGAATATGGATATGCCGGCACCAGCTGAGGTGGAAATAAAATAGCCCATGGATGGAATGGCTACCATCATGCAATAAAAGATGATATGAACTGTTCTTGCCGCCAGAACTTCCCACAAGGGAAGGTTTGCAACAAGACCAGGGGGGTTGGAATAAATGGTCCACAACACCTTAAGGCTTCCCCAAAAGAGAGCCATCATACCCAATGATTTATGGATTGTAAGGGAATCATGATACCAGGGATGATAAAAGGAGAGGCCTACCATATAATAACCCAGTCCAATCAACGCTATAATAAGTAGAGCGACTATCCAATGCAGGACCTTTGACAAGATACCGAATTGATCTTTCGTATTTTTAATCAACATTTCAAAGAGACCCGTAATTAAATAAGGGGGGTAAATGAAGTGCCTCTCTAAGGTGCTACTTTTTTGTCCCTTCTATGCCCAGTTCAAATTCCATCGTTTTGCTGGCCGGGCCAAGGTTATAGGTAATGCCAAAGTCTTTCAGACTCAGCGTTGTTTTGCCAATAAAGCCGGCACGGTAACCGCCCCAGGGATCTTTACCCTCACCGACTTTTTCCACATTAATGCTGATCTTTTTTTTGACACCATGCAATATAAGTTCACCTTCTATGACACCACCTTTAGCATCCCCGGTGAAGCTCATACTTTTAAAGATGGATTTTGGAAACTTTTTAACATCGAGAAAATCCTTACTTCGCAGGTGTTTATCTCGCTCGGCATGATTGGTATTAATAGACGCCGTCTCAACTTCAATAGAAAACCTGCTTGACTCAGGTTTAGCCGGATCATGGCCAAATTCCCCTGAAATTGTGTCGAAACGTCCATACAACCAACTATATCCCAGATGCTTGATTCGAAACTCTATGAAGGAGTGACCAGGATCGACCTTATACTCTGCAGCAAAAGCCAGAGCACCCCATAAACTGACAAGCGTAGCAACAAACAACGGTAGTACTAATTTTCTTACGAACATGACTAACCTCCCCTATTTAATTATCTCATGTTATTTATAGCAAAAATATTTCAGCTGTCAAGGAATCGATTAAGAACAGCGATTTTCTCCACAGTGTAGGTGGCTTTCATTACAATTATTGCGCCTTCAATAATTTAGATAAGAGAGAGAGTAAGTGGTTTCAACTTTGACGAGGCACTTAAAGTTGAGTCATGGGATGAGAGTTCAAAAACGCTCTGTAGAATTTCACAGTGATTAAAATCTCTCCGAGATTCCTATACCAAAGCTTACGGTAGGTCTGCTACCAGGCTGCAGCAGATGCAGCTCCAGACTTTTAAGCAGAAGGTAGGAATAGTCGATCTCTCCAAGAGATCGAACTTTTGAACCCATCACCTCCCCTGCCACAGTTACCAGTCTTCCCTTTGAATAGATGGCTGTATCAAGATAACCATCATAAAGGATTAAGAACCGGCCATCAGAGATGTCAGTAAATTTTGGTTTTCCTGTGCCGGAGAGTTCTTTCTGAACCACTTCAATATATGTACCCTCTGACCTATTTAATGAGCCAACGATATTGCCACCGAGAATTACGATTTTCCCCTTCCATAAATTGGGATCTTCGAATAAAGAGCGAGTTGAAATCGTCCTGTCTGTCCTTTCAAGCAATTCACCGGAAATGACATGGGCACAACTGGAGAAAGATATAACGATGAATATCAAAACAATCAGTTTCAAGGCTTTCATAGTGAATAGTATAGCACAGTTTGAATCAGTGAAGCTCCCCGCCTACAAGGCGGGGCATCTAATTTTCTAATATTATCTCCTCCCCCTTGACGGGGGAGGACTAAGGTGG
>JADFVM010000331.1 GCA_015222555.1 Pseudomonadota bacterium | reverse complement strand
GTTCAGGGTTCAAGGTTCAGGGTTCAGGGTTCAGGGTTCAGGGTTCAGGGTTGCTCGTTGCTGTCTAATCTTCTAATCTTCTAATCTTCTAATCTTCTAATCTTCCGACCTTCCGACCCCGCCAGACTGACGGCGGGCAAGCTCCGACTTCCGACCTCTACCGCATCAGGTTCATCAGGGTATCTGCCAGTTCCTGTGCGGCGACGAAAAGTCTGGCTGACGCGTTATAACCGGCCTGATACTTGAGAAGGTTCATCATCTCTTCATCAATCGACACCCCGGAAATCTCCTCCCTTCTGTTCGTCAAATGGCTCATGAGATTTGTATGATGATCAAAATTCCTGTTCGCATCCGCAACATCCTGACCGACCTGCGCTACGAGAGACGAATAGTAGGAGCTGAAAGTCGATGTGTAGTCGTTCATAGTCAGTTCATCTTTTATACTATTCATACTTACGGCATTTCCGCCATCGCCATTGACCGTCTCAGATGCCGCTATCTTATTTATATCCGCTATGATAAGGTCGCTGACCTTCATATATCTAGCCTCTTCGACTTCTGGATCTATGTCAAAGACAAAGAAATCTTCACCAAGATTTTGACTCATATCATATCCAAGTTTATGCTGGTCATTTACCTCTGAAACAAGGGCGGCAGCCAGATCATCAAGGCTGTCCATATAACCCTCTTCCCCTCCTATCGTGGTATCGCGAACCTCCAGGAAAGCCGCCAATTTTCCATTTGTTATAACACTATTGATTGGTTCTTCATCGGGGTCATCTTTAAAAACAATGTCATAGAAAGAAGGATTGGAGGCGGCGGGGTCAACCGGCACGACATCAAGCTCCCAGGTCTTATTACCTTCCACCAGCGGCATACCATTAGACAGGAAGGCATTTATTGATCCATCTGAATCCTCGAAATAATGAAAATCGATAATCTCAGCCAGCCCTGATAAAAGTTCTGCCCTTTTGTCTTTTAGAGTATTCAAACCAATGTCGTCAGATTTAGTCCGTACAATTTTGCTGTTTATATCAGCGATATCTGATAGATATCCGTTGACCTGATGCGTCAGATCCCGTATCCGTGTATTTGCGTCATCCTGCACGGAAAGGAGTTCACCGCTATATGAGCGAAACATGGAAGTCAGACTCTGAGAAACGGAAACCAGCGCCTGTCTTTCAGCCTGGCCTGAAGGATTCGCCGACAGATCCTCCCAGGCGCTCCAAAATTTACTGAGCAATTCACTGATTCCGCCGCCGCCGGCCTCGTTAAAGATCATTTCAATCCTGCCCAGTTCGTCTTTTTTAGCCTCACTATACCCCAGATTATACATCTGCTCATTGATCTGAGCCCCTAAAAATCTATCATATATCCTTTCTATATTTGCTATCTCAACGCTTTGATTCGATGACGTGCTGAATACCGGCCTCTGCCTCGTATATCCGGGGGTATTCACATTGGCAATATTGGTTCCCGTGAGATTTATCGCAGCCTGATGACTCAACAGGCCACCTCTTGCGATATTCAATATGTCAACCGACATTTGCCTATCCTTCCCTGCTTACGATCTTTCCATTCAGATTGTTTGCTTTTAATCTTCCCGTGCTCAGGTAGGTTGCGCCGGAGTAGATAAGCTGCCCTAAAAAATTGATGGATTTTCGCACATAAAAAAGAGAGGAATCGAGCAGCGTTTTATTCCTGTCGTTCAACCCGTGAATGTCCATTACAAGAGATCTGAGCGCTGACCGGCATTCCTCCAGATCCCTTTTTTGGCCGTCATCTCCATGGAGCAGCAGCGTTGAAAGCCTTTTATCATTATTGAGGGCCTTTCCGTCAAGATTGAGGGTATTGATGATTCTATCAACTAATTTTGTCCTTGCCTCTTCCACCATCCTGGCCTTCAGAATACAGGTCTCTTTTCTGGAATTGTTTTCATACAGTTCATCCACGGAAGATCCTGACAGGATTTCTCTCTCACTCAGAAAACATCTGTGAAGTTTACTGTAAACCTCTATCTCTTTTCTCAGGACTGAAATCAGAGAATCATAAAGGGAATGTAATTCATTATTCATTGTGTTAAACCATGATATCCAAGAGTGATTCACTTATCATTTTTCCGGCAATCTTTTCTCCGTTAACATCGTATCTTCCCGTCTCTATCTGATTTTGCAATTCCCGGACCTTTTCTTCGCGAACATCGGGGAGTTTTTCGACAGCCTTTTCTGCCTGCTGAATATCCCTTGCCGCGGAGGATAAAGTGACCTTCTCTTCCTGAACCACACTGTTAGCCGCTTGCTTCTCAGGCTCGGAACTCACTTTCTCCTCATTTATCTTATACTGTGAAATGAGTTCAGTTATGGAATTTCCGCTTTCAGAAATTTTCATCTGCAACACCTCCTTTTTATTTTACCTCATTTTATAGGTAATATCGGCAAGTTTGCAATAAAACTTTAGTAATTACTTCAGGTTGTCCGGTGCCAGTTTACACTTTTCAAGAACCTCACGCAAAGGCGCAAAGGCGCAAAGAAAGGAAATAAAAAAAAGCTTTGGTAATTTTCGGCCTTACTAAATACTGTAAATGCCAATAGTTAAATTGATTCAGTCTGGAAATTGCTGGAAAAACTTTGCGTCTTTGCGTCTTTGCGCCTTTGCGTGAGATTTTTCTTTTTTAAAAAAGTGTAAACTACTTTTGGGCCTATATGAAAAATGCCAAAAATTGCCTTATCTTTTCCCATTCGATGTTGGACGTTCGATGTTCACCCTCTCACCTTCTCACCCTCTCACCTTCTTACCC
>JADFVM010000330.1 GCA_015222555.1 Pseudomonadota bacterium | reverse complement strand
TGCTAACTGTCTGAGGGCATTATACCGAGTTTTAGCATTTTAGCTGAACATCTTGAGTGCGCCCAAAATGCTCACGTAGTGAGCAAAATCAACTTTTTACGAATGCATCTCTCATTAATAAACCAAAAACCGTACTGATACGCTCGAAGGTCTCAGGGTTACCTGAAATATTCCTTGCTATGCGATTATATCCTTTCAGGCGAAGAGTCATTCGTGTTTTCCAGGCAATACTTTCGCCACGCACAATCCGGGTGATCACAACGCCCCTGTAATCGGCGAAAACAGTCAGGCTTTCCTTCAGCACGCTGAAGACTTCTGACTAGCTCTGTTGCATCTAAAAAACTACGTTTTGAGCCCAAGCCTTTCTTGCGCACCTTTTTGGATCTCCTGTGTCTCAACTTGTTTCGCCATTTATCTCCCTGCCCAGTAACCGAGCTCAGTGCCTGGGCTTGGATCACCGGCCTATAGCCTTAAGGAGATGGAAATCAATGGGATCTGGATCTCCGCAATCGCCCAATTTTCAGTTGCTTAGATAAATCGGTTGTTACTTTAGCTCCGCAGAATAATCATGAGCGTTTATCCTGCTTGAAATGGTAATCGTGAGGGATAGGGATATGTTTTTTTGCGTGGGAGTTACCTTTGGAGCAGCTCGCCCGCCTTCACCTGTACCATCAGCCGGCACAACAGCATGGTCTTTTTCGGTGTCAAAAAAACACATCCATATCCCTGCTAACAAACTAATTTCAGAGTTAGATCAATAATGACTTAGATAATACAGAAACTATCGCTTTATCTATCGGATCTGTCCATAGAGGTGAGGATTCATTTTAATGGGGGAAATTCCCGAAGAGATGAGGATTTATCCCAAAACCAGGTGAGAGAAATGCTTCATGGAGGAGGATTTTGCTGGCAGCTTTAACCCTTCCAGAGGTCCACGTCGATCAGGCCGAGCCGTGCGGCATAGCGAACCAATTCCATTATGGTGTGAACCTCAAGCTTGCTCATAATATTTGACCTATGGTTTTCAACGGTCTTTGGGCTGATGAAAAGGTTTTCGGCAATCTGTTTGGTGGAATGGCCCTCGGCAAGAAGGCGCATAACCTGTTGCTCGCGAGGGGTCAGGGTGTTATATCCGTCATCGGTAATCTTTCTTTCCTTCTCATCTGATTCCAGGAGGCTTTTGACCACCCTATGGGAAAGGGAAGAGTCAACGAAATATTCACCTTTCGATACGATTTCAAGGCATTCCATGAGCTTTTCAGTGGCTGATTCCTTAACCACGTACCCTGTCGCCCCTTGGCGGAAGGCCTCGGTGATGTAATCGATTTTGGTGTGCATGCTGAGCACTATGACGCGTGTCTCAGGCAAGAGGCTTCGTATCTTGCTAGTAACCTCAATGCCACTTTGATCCGGCAAGGATATGTCCATCACTACGAGGTCGGGCATGAGTTTTTTGGCCTTTTTGAGTCCGTCGTTGCCGTTTCCTGCTTCTCCGATTACTTCGAAGCTGGAATGGCGTGCTAAGAGTGATTTGAGTCCTTCCCTGAAAAGGGGATGATCATCAACAATCAAGACGGTTTTCCTTTTACGCACTGTTCTTCTCCTTATAGGGAACCTCCACTACGATTTTCGTACCTTTCCCATGGTGGGATTTGATCTCTATTTTACCATTAAGAAGGGCAACCCTCTGCTGCATACTCCGAAGTCCCATCCGTTTTTCCTCCAGGGCTTCGTGCAGGCGCCTTTTTACCGGAAACCCTTTGCCATTATCTTGTATGCGAAGGATAATGTTTGGGAAAGACGTGACTAGCCTTATGGTGACCTTACTGGCATCAGCGTGCCTCTGGATGTTGGTCAGACCCTCTTGAATTAAGCGGTATAGGGCTATCTCGGTATCAAAATCCAGGTTTGTGTCGTCCATACCAACGGAAAGGAACTCAACTTCCAGACCGTTCCTGGCAGAAAACTCTTCGCAATAACGGCGGACAGTCTGAACCAGACCCAGCTGATCCAGATCTCCGGGATGGAGGTCATAAGACAGATTCCGGACATCCATAATGGTCTTCTTTGTCATTTCTGAAAGCACGGATACCCTTTGTCTTCTTTCAGCAGACCCGTCCGGCTGATCATCCAAAAGGGTGTCCAGGCCTATTTTTATGCTGGAAAGGTCTTGTGCCAGATTGTCATGCAGATCACAAGAAAGCCTTTGTCGCTCAATTTCCTGCGCCTTCATCAGTTGTTGGCTGAGGGCAAAAATATGCTCTTCTGCCCGCTTTCGCTCTTCGATCTCCAACCCCAATTGCTTGTTCGCCGTTCCTAGTTCCACAGTACGCTCCCGAAC
>JADFVM010000329.1 GCA_015222555.1 Pseudomonadota bacterium | reverse complement strand
TACTGCTGTACGCCGCACAAGCAAAGCCGATGATTGACACAGAGATTGCGCAAAAGGGCACTTTCCGGATGAAAACTAATTAAGAAACGCTGTGCTAGACAGACAGAATATATGCAATAATGGAGAAAACTTCTATTTATAGTTGTTTTCCTTGTTTATGAAATCACTGACAACTCTTGATATGTCGTCTGTGTCATCACATAACTGTATGAGCTCATAATCACTTTCCCTGATAAGTTTCTCTTCGAGCATTCTTTCTCTTATCCATGAAAGAAGGCCTTCCCAATACTCCTTTCCCACAAGTATAATGGGGAAAGGCTTGATTCTCATTGTTTGAATGAGGGTTAATGCTTCAAAGCACTCATCCATAGTGCCGAAACCGCCGGGAAATATGATAAACGCCTGCGAGTATTTTACCAGCATCACTTTCCTTATGAAAAAGTACTTCATAGAAATTAAGTGCGTTGTATATTTATTTGGCTTCTGTTCAAAGGGGAGTTCAATGTTGATGCCGATAGATTTTCCGCCTGCTTTGTAAGCGCCTTTATTGGCTGCCTCCATGATGCCAGGTCCGCCTCCGGTGATAACTGTTATGTCGCTCTTAGCCATTCTCTCTCCAAGTAAACGGGCTTTTTCGTAGTAAGGTTCTCCCTTTTTTGTCCGCGAAGAGCCAAAAATAGATACAGCGGAACCCATGTCAGCCAGGCTTTCAAAGCCTTCGACAAACTCAGACATGATTCTAAAAATCCTCCATGTATCGCCTACTTTAAACTCATCAATTAAAAACTGGGCTTCTCTGACTTCCTTGTCTTTCAGGGCCAGTATTCTTCTCTTATCTTTTTTGCTCATTATTCCTTTTGCCCCTTGAGTAAACAGATTATTTTGTAGTTAAGTCGTTGAAATTTTTGACGATATGATGAATTATCTTGTTTTTATAGTCAGAAATGTAATATTATCAAAGGCTACAGTATTTTAAAAGCAAAAGTTGTCTGCCAAATAACTCTTGACAGTGTCTTTGTGATTGTGGTAGATAGTGCCACAGAAACTTTTTAATCATAAATATCAATAATATTATATATTTCAAGTTGTCCAGAAGGAGTCAGTAGTGGGGAAAGATTCTTATACGGTTCTAATTGTCCCTAAGAAATCGTCAAATGTTAAGAGGCTCCATATTTCAGGGAAATTACTGAAGGGATTAGTTGGTGTCTTTGCATTTTCTGTTCTGGCATCTGCCTATTTATTATACGATTATGTCAGTGTGAAAAGTCAAGTATGGCAGGTCAAGGAATTGCTGGAAGAAAATGAAACCCAAAAAGGGCAGCTGCAGGCTTTTTCGAACAAGGTGTCAACACTTGAAAATCAGATGGTAAAGCTGAGAAAGTTTGATGCAAAACTGAGAGTCATAACAAACCTTGAACAGCCAAAAAGTATGGAACCCTATGTTGGAGTAGGTGGTCCTGATGAAAGAAAGCTCCTCGACTATGGACAGAGAAGGAATGTCATTGTTCAGCAAATGCATTCAGACCTGGATAACCTGAGTGTTGAAGCAGCGGTGCAGGAGGAAAGTTTCAGCGAATTAATGGAATTTTTAGAGGATAAAAAGTCCATGCTTGCTTCTACCCCATCCGTATGGCCAGTGCGGGGGTGGGTAACCTCAAATTTCGGGAAGAGGCTTTCTCCCTTTACGGGCAAATACAAAAATCATGATGGTATGGATGTGGCGACAAGAACAGGAACACCAATTGTCGCGCCGGCCGATGGAAGGGTAACATACGTTGGCGTTGAATCGGGTTATGGCAAACTTCTTGTCATCGACCATGGTTATGGTTTGGCGACGCGATACGGTCACAACTCAAAAATATTTGTAAAGATAGGGCAAAAAGTAAAACGAGGCGATAAATTAGCCGCCGTTGGAAGCACCGGACGGTCTACGGGCCCCCATCTTCATTATGAAGTGAGAGTCAACGGTGTGCCAGTTAATCCAAGAAATTATATCTTAAATTAATAAAATAATGAATCTGTTCCAAGGGAGAGGCCTGATTTGGCTTCTCCCTTTTTTTTATGTCAAAAAAACGGTTATCTCAGGAGTAAGTCATGTCAAATAGGATATTCAGGATCTTTTTAATCTTTTTTTGCATTTCATCGAATTTAATTTGTCAGTCTTTTGTCTATGCACAAGAGAACCCTGCGAATCTCCAATCAACACAATTGGCGAATAGACCCAAACTCGTAAGAGCCGTTATCGGAAACCGGAATGAGGTTAGTGTCTCTCCTTCTGAAAACAATAAAGTCATCATGTTGTCTATAACTCTATCGGCTAAATTTCAGCAATACTATGCCAGGACAAAAGATCCTGCAGACCATTTTGACAGAGATATTTATTCACCCAAATCTGTTCGCTCATCTATGGCCGTTTCTAAAGTTTATGTCAATTCCCTTGAAGGCTTATCAACCCTCGTTTATGATCCTGCGACACTTTTAAAAAAGGGAAAGATCGCCCATCGCTTTGATCGGGCTAATGAAGACCTTTTTATAGATGACCTTAATAATGTTACCTGGGCGTTATTTCCAAACAATAGCAAAATCTCCTCAAAAAAAGCGTTTTCAGGCAAACCGGTAGAATTTGCAGAGACCCATGGCGGACGTTACCTCTGGAGCAGCTATTACCGGAGAAGCTATGACATGAATGCCATACTGCCTTCAGCCGTGGCCGTTATCGACACTGAAAAAGATGAGATCGTGCGCGTTATGTCTACAGGCCCTCTCCCAAAAAGTATTGCCACTTCACCTAATGGCAAATGGTTGTCAGTTATTCACTGGGGTGATAATACGATAGGTTTTATTGATGTTAGTGGAAACAATGCCGCCAGCTTTAAACATGACAGCCTGGTTACTGTTGAGCGAAAATATACCGTAAAAAGTGATATTAAAGTCAATCGTGACAAGGCTTGTGGCTTTTGTCTCAGAGGTGGTGTCTTTACGCCCGACAGTCGTTATCTTTTGGTGGGTCGTATGAAAGGCGGTGGTATCGCTGTCATTGATGTTGAAAAGAAGGCCTATATAGGCACTGTTTACGGAATGAAGCCAACACCGCGTCACCTGGTTTTATCGCCTGATGGAGAAACACTCTATTTAAGCTCTAATGTGTCAGGTTATGTATCAAGCTATCCTGTTGCAGATCTCGTTAAAGCGGCCCTTGGGGGCATTAAGAAACTCAAAGCACGAAAAGAGGTTAGTACAGGTGTGGGAACACGAACTATAGATCTCTCTCCTGATGGACGTTTCCTTTTTGCAGCTGTTAAGTATGCAAGTAAGGTTGCCGTTATCGATACTGAACAGATGAAAGTAATAATGAATGTGCCTGTTGATTCCTATCCGGTGGGCCTCGATGTCTCTCCCGATGGAAAGCAGTTATGGGTGACCTCTCAAGGTGCCAAGGGCTATGGCGGAAATTCAGTAAATGTTTTTAAATTGTCTATAATTGAGGAATGAGTTTTTTACTTAAAAAGTGTCCTTAGCATTATAATTGATAGGGTATAAAGGTTGGCCCCTGTAATCATAAAAATGAGATAGCCTTCAAGGTTGTTTGTTATCGTGCATATGACAAGCAGGAGTATTTGAGTCCCAAAGCATAAGGGCGAGATGAAAGCTAGAAAGGCTTTGTCTGCGTACCATGATTTATCAATAAAGGTTTCGGTAGTTTCCCCAACGCGCTTTTTGTAAACATTTAAGGTCAAGTGATCAATCCTGGCGACAATTCTATCCTGCCAGCCATAAATCCAATGATAAAGCAACTGCATGAGATAGACAAGCTTTCCAGCAAGGTTCTCTTGGTTATCCCATGTTTCATCCTCACCTATCCTCTCATCCGTCTTGTTTGCACCTGATCCGTAAATAAAAGTTTTGTAGGAGACGACGTAATAATTGTAAATGGAGCATTGAAGAAAAGCACATACCATAGCGGTAAATGCCAGTAGATATGATTTCGTTCCCGACAGGTTGATTGCAATGGCCAGAAAAAGGAAAAGATATACAAAGGCATCGCAAAGTGAATCGAGAAAACGTCCGAATCGACTTACCAGTCCCTTTGCACGTGCCAGGTGCCCATCCAGGCTGTCGAGATAGTTTTTTATTAGGATGAAAAAAGCGCCAATGATTGAGGGGGCGTATTCACCTTGGGCATAATAATAGGCCGAAATAATGCCGGCAAAGAGTGAAAGCAGTGCAATAGCTTCGGGACGGACAGGCGTATAATATAGCTTCTTAAGGACCCATTTATAGCCGGGAAGAAAGAGATAATTAATATCGAGAAAGTTATCTTTATCTTTAAACTTGCATCCATTTTCAAACGAGTAATACTGCATTGTTGATTCGATGGTAGCCCTTTTATTTTGACGAAAATTATGAATGGTGATATGACGTTGTTGGAAAATTGCGTCTATCCTGTCACGAAGCTTATTTAAATATCATTATAAGAAACTTAAGTCAATCAACTATGAACTGATAAGGACATATTCTTAACGAAATACACTCCATATACATTGCTAAGATGGAACAGAATTTAATAGTAGATAATGTCAAGATTTTATAGGGATTAAATCAAGAAAATGAAGAAATTGGTGTGAATAGAGGAGAGCCGAGAGACTTCAATAAATAATAAAGTTTGGTTAACTAAACTGTCTTTGAAAAACGCATTTCCTTTTCCGATTTTCTGAGATAAATGTCAAAGACCATGGCAATATTTCTAATAAGGATGCGTCCAAGGTCAGAGACAACAATCCTGTCTTCTGAAATGGACAGGAGATTGTCTTCTGTCATCGGTTGGAGTTCAGCAAATTCCAGGGCGAAGTGTTTCTTAAAGTCGATGTTGAATTCCTTTTCAACGTCGACAAAATTTAGTTCGAAATCGCACATGATCCTCGTGATAACACTTCGCCTTAAGAGATCATCGTCATTTAACTCATAACCCCGCTCTGTTGGCAGTCTTCCCTCTTCTATTGCCTGGTAGTAGTCGGGAAGCTCTTTTTCATTTTGAACATAACTGTTGCCAACCTGGCTTATTGAGGTAACACCCATGCCGTAAAGGTCACAGCCCGCTTTTGTGGTGTAACCCTGAAAGTTCCGGTAAAGTGTTTTGTTTCGCTGGGCCACAAAAAGCTCGTCATCCGGTTTGGCAAAATGATCCATTCCGATATAGACATAACCGGCTGAGGAAAATTTCTCTATCACCATTTTAAGAATATCGAACTTCTCTTCACCGGAAGGGAGGTCTTCTTCCCTGATCATCTTCTGGACTGATTTTAGCCAGGGCACATAGGCGAAGTTAAATACAGCCATACGATCCGGATTAATTTCGATAATCTTGTCGACCGTTTTTTCGAAAGATTTTACACTCTGGAAGGGCAGGCCATAGATAAGGTCAATATTGATGCTGTCAAAATTTTCTTCCCGGCATTTGTCAATAACGTGACGGCTTAATTCCTCCGTTTGTATCCTGTGTACCGCTTCCTGGACTTTTGGATCAAAATCCTGTATGCCCATACTTATCCGGTTAAAGCCCAGCTCCCTCAGTGTAGATATATGTTCATCAGAGGCTTCACGGGGGTCAATTTCAACACCTGCTTCAATATCCGGTGCAAATTCAAAATGTTCTTTAATAATCCCTTGCACCCGTCTCATTTGATCGGTTGTTAAAAAGGTGGGTGTGCCGCCACCCCAGTGGAGCTGTGAAACCTTTCTGCCCGGCTTTTGCATGGCTGCCACCATCTTTATCTCTTTTTCAAGATAGTCGATATATTCGTCGGCCAGTTCTTTTCTTTTGGTAAAAATAACATTGCAGCCGCAGAAATAGCAAACGGAGCGGCAAAAGGGGAGATGAAAGTATAAAGAAAGGTCAGGCGGGTTTTCCGCATCGTTAGTCTCTTTAATTATTCTGGCATACTCTTTGGACTTAAAGTCATCGGAAAAATTGGGTGCCGTTGGATAGCTGGTATACCTTGGGCCTGCCTTGGCGTATTTTTTCAGTATGTTAACGTCGATTTTCATTCTTGTAGAATCAGTCATAATATTAATCCTTGTGATAGGCAGGACTCAGTTCATGGACGGCTTTAATAAAAGCCTTGGCATGCTCAACAGGGATGTCCGGAAGAATGCCGTGACCAAGGTTGAAGATATGTCCTTCACCCTCACCAAAGCTTGCAAGAATGTTTTTAACGCTTTTTCTGATCGTTTCAGGTGATGCATAAAGTGTGCAGGGATCCATATTCCCCTGGAGAGCCACTTTGTTGCCGATCCTGCGTCTTACGTCACCTATGTCGGCCATCCAGTCGACACCGACTACATCACAGCCTGTGTCCGCAATGCTTTCCAGCATATAACCTGTCCCTTTTGCAAAAACAATAACGGGCACCTTATTTCCCAGTCCTTCAATTATTCGTTGGATATATTGTAGTGAAAAAAGTTCAAAGTCATCGGGAGTAAGTATGCCGCCCCAGGTGTCGAATATCTGTACGGCGTGGACACCTGTTTCGATCTGGGCTTTCAGATAATCGGTCACCGCATCGGCCACTTTGTCTAGAAGCCTGTGAAGTGTGGCCGGTGAATCGTAAAGCATCTTTTTAATGAGAGCAAAGTTCTTGGAACCCCCACC
>JADFVM010000328.1 GCA_015222555.1 Pseudomonadota bacterium | reverse complement strand
CTTGAAAAACACCCGAACTCCCCCTTCGGGCAGATCCAGAAGTTGATTGAACTCCAGTACGACATTGCCGAAGAAATGCCGGATGAAGTTCAACTGGTAGCCAATGCCTGCCCGGCCCGGCTCAATGACCCGGAAGACATCTGCGCCGGCGACGTCAAAGAATACCGCCGCCGGTTGATCGGCTATTTGACCCGCAGCCTTTCAGAAGGTACCAAATCGGGTGAATTTGAACGGGTTCCGGCAGAGGAAACAGCTATCATGATCCTGTCGGTGATCAACGGCATCGTGCGCTACAGCAGAATAAACCCGGACCCGGAGAAAAACTTGCGCAAAGCAGCCGTAGACTTCTGCCGCCGCAGTTTGATGAATGGTAATATAAAAGGGTAACTCGTAGAGACAAAAAAGGATAAAACACACAAGAGTCAAGAGCAGACTTGCCCCCTTCGGACCTACAAGATTTGACACCGTTTCACAAACTGTCGTTCATACCGGTCATGCCATCAGCTGCGTGAACATCAAGGTGGCAATTTGTGGAGGACATACAATATGATGAGTTTTCGGGGTACACGGCTTCAGAATACGAAACTTTCCCTTTCCATTGTGTGGCTGCTGGAAAGTTTAGCCGAATCCAAGGGGCGCCAACAGCTTTATGAAAAGCAGTCTTCCCAGGTTCTGAAGTCTCTTAGGGAAATGGCATTGATCGAGAGCACCGAATCATCCAATCGAATTGAGGGGGTGACTGTTGAGAGAAATCGCTTGCGCCCCCTTGTCATCGGCAATACTCGCCCTCGCGACCGCTCGGAAGAAGAGATCGTTGGCTATCGGATGGCGCTAAACTGGATACACACGGATTACCGCAAGATCCCCATCACCCCGGAAACCTGTTTGCGCCTCCATGCCCTGGCTCAGGGCGGCACAACAAGTGGGGATGCAGGGCAGTGGAAAAACACGCCCAACGACATCATCGAGATCTTTCCTGACGGGCGACGAGAGGTCCGCTTCCGACCGCTCGCCCCTGATCTCGTTCCAAAGGCAATGGAGGAGCTGTGCCTGGCGTATCGCCATGCCATTGACCAGTTGCAGGTCACGCCACTTATGGCATCAGCATGCTTTATTCTGGATTTCCTTTGCATCCACCCATTTAGGGACGGCAACGGCCGCATATCCAGGTTGCTAATCCTCCTCACATGTTACCACTACGGTTACGAGGTCGGACGATACGTCAGTTTAGAACGGATCGTGGAGCAGACCAAGGAGGACTACTATGAAACCCTAAAAACCAGTTCCTCGGAATGGCATGAAGGGAAACATGATGTCATGCCATGGTTCACTTACCTTCTTTCGGTCTGGCGGAGGGCTTACCGTGAATTCGAGGATCGGGCCAAGAGGCAGCGGCCGCAACGCGGCGCCAAGACCGAAATGGTGGAATATGCCCTTGACAACATGATAAGCCCATTTGGCATTGCCGATGTGGAGCAACTTTGCCCCAATGTGAGCCGCGATACAATCCGGCTCGTCATGAACCGCTGGCGGGAGCAAGGGCGACTGGAAATGCTGGGAAGGGGCAGAGACGCCAAATGGAGGCGAAAAGGGTGAAAGTGGGAATACCACATTAATGTGGGAATAAATATGTGGATAACTTCTTGGGCGAGCAAAAGGCGCTCGAATGAATAATAAGAAAAAGCAGTTTGAAAAATGGAAATTCTCGTTGATTATCAGATTAAATCGATAACACAATGAAAATTAGAAAAAATTAGATCGAATGTGAAGAACTAAAGGGCGTCCCCAAGAACATGGTCTCAAAGCGAGTTCGAACCGATCAGAATTATCTCGGTCATATTCTTACGCTGATAGATCGTCCAATTTTTAAACCTGCTGAGAAAATAT
>JADFVM010000327.1 GCA_015222555.1 Pseudomonadota bacterium | reverse complement strand
GCATTCCCCGCGGCTTGCCGCGATATATTAAGAAGGTTGTCTCCGCGCTCATACCCCGCTGCTTGCGGCGGGGTGATTGATTATATTTATCATCACAAGCAGATAGTGTCAACTACGCTGTAAAGGCCAATAATGGAGTAAAGTTATCTTTATTTAACAAAGCTCTTGATTTTGTCTGTAAGATATATGAGAATTCATAAGCTACTTTTCTAAAGTAGTTTAATTTTTACGTAAAGGAGAAATAAATGTCTAAACGAAAATCCCAGATCGAACATGATCACCTTGTAGAAATGCTGGGCAACAGCCTCTATGCCCATAACAGGAACCCTAAAGTGGAAGACCTTTCAGATATAAGAGCTGATGTCGATGGTTTCAAAAGACCGGACAAGTTAACCCTGGCTGAAGGAGAAGAAGGTGACACACCCGATGCAACGGCAATGGGCGAGCAGTTCCTCATTTATGAGGTTGAAACACCGGATTCCATAGCCCATGAACATACGGAAAAGCAGTGGAAACTTTTTGCAAAGTATGCAGAAGAGAATAACGGTGTTTTTACTCTGGGCGTTCCGCCTATGGCCATGGGTGATGCCAGGCGAAGACTGAAAGAGCTATCTATTACGGCCAAGGTAATACCCCTTCCGTAATATGGCGCTGCTTGCAAAAGAGATGAAAGGATTGAAATCATATGTGTACAATGGTAAAATATGCAAGTTTCAGCAAACTCAAAGAAGAAGTTAAGGAGATAATATGAGATTTTCGATTCCTGTTGAAATAGGGTTTCAGGTATTAAACAAATTCATTAAAGAAGATATTCCTTACAGCAAATTTGAAGCAGAGGATGACGACTCAGAAGTCTTTAGCATAGATATCGTTGTTGACGATGACTATGTTGATCAGGCAACAGATATAGTCAACCAGATAACGGGTGGTCAGAAGACGAGAAGTCAGAAGTGGCAACCGGCTGACAGCTGACTAATCAAGATATTAGGAAACATTTAGTTCTAAATAAAGTAATCATGCCAACTGCTCTTTCATGGGTGGTTGGCATAACTTTTTTCACTGAAGTCAATAGGAGAATATCGGCCTGGAGCAGCATACCTTTGATATGGAGTGATGGATGTCGGCTTAAGCCTTCTTTCTGTAGATATAGATAGGATCTTTCTGACTTGGATGGTCTGCTGTCAAAACCTTTTCCGCGCACCAGCCGGGCAAAGGGAAGTTGCAGCTTATAAGAAGGGCCCCCTCTTTCATCTCCTTTTTTGTCTTCCCGGCAACCTTCTCCATAATATCGGGAAAAAGATAACAGAAAATAACATCGGCCTCACCGAAGTCAGCCTTCCAGAAACTGTCTCTTTTTACCAGAACCCTCCCTCTCAGAGGAAAAAGGCGAAGACGTGCAAGGAAATAAGCAAAGAAATTGATCTCAAAACCGGTACCCTTGACATTGTATCGCTTTGCTGCTGAGGCGATAAATCTACCGTCACCGCAACCCAGATCGAATACAACATCATTGCTCTTCATGTTGATTTCATCAAGAATTGTCTCGATTTTGGAATAGTGAGTAAAACAGAAAAGAGCGCCCCCTGTCGTCGGCAGTGCCAGAACAGCGCCAAGCACGTAGAGGGCTTTAATAACTACGAGACCTCCCAAAAGAGCAAATACAATCCAAAAGAGGGAGATATCCATAGATGCTACCCTTCATTAAAAGCCAGGACCAGACCACAGTCAGGGCATTCCATAGCATCCACACCGGCATGAAAACCACAGGCCGGGCACTGATCTTCGCTAATGTCTTCTTCATGACCGGAAGGTTCGGGATTATTATGAGCGAAATGTTTTTGAAGGAAGGACACCGCCGCTTCTGCGTTACTCTTTGCGACAAAGAGCAGTGACGTTGAATTGCAACCGCCTGGCTTGCAGCCCGAAGCATGGTTGATGTAAGTCTTTATCCCCTCTTTCTCCAGAAGACGACGCAGCTCTTTTAGTTCAGCCATTTTCCCTTCCATGAGAGGCGCAGCATCCTCACCGACTTCACTAACAAACTCGGCCCGCGCCCTTTCCAGTTCTTCCGGCCTTTGCAACGGGACTTTACACTCTGCGCATTCTGTAATATGTGCGAAATATTCGGCTCCGCACTGTGGGCATAATTTAACATCCATCGTTAAGTGATCTCCTTAATTGAGCTGATTTTTTTGTGTCTATAATAACATAAATAGAGTGCTCTAGTCACAGGTGAACTCATATTGCACACCCTGTCCCGTTAAGAAGGAAATTTTTTAAAAAATGATAACTGGCCAGCTCTAACCCTTCTCTTTTGTAAAATTTATGGGTCTCAGTCCTTTGGATGCCTGAATCAAGATGGAGCTGTTCACAGCCCTTTTCTTTGGCAAAAAGAATGATCCAGTCTATCATCTTTCTGCCATAACCACTTGATCTGTTTTGTGAATCAGTCACAAGGTCATCCACATAAAGATGCTTTCCCCAGGCCAGATTTCTGCCGATGCGAAAACCGGCTACAGCGACAACGAGATCACCTTTTTTGATGCAAGACAGCATATAACCATCAGCCATTTGTGCTTTAATTCGAGGCAGGAAGTCTTCGGGTGCGATATGAGGACGTAGCTGAGACATAACAGGATAACACTGCTGAATGTCAGGATCCGATGTTACAGTTAATATTGTTGTCATTTACTCGATCCTCTTATTTCAACTTTTCAAGTTTATAACCCTTATTTTTCAGGCTGGCAATAACACCATCGGGCCCAATCAGGTGAGCGGCACCGACGAGGACAAGCTCTGTTTCAGGCGTTTGCAGATAGTCTTCAATCTGAGGCAACCATTTACGATTTCTATCTACAAGCAATGTCTTGTAAAGATTTGGGAACTCATCTTTCATTTCCTTAATAAAGAGTTCATACAATTTCTTTTCGTCCCCTTCCCTCCAGCCGTCAATGAGAGCATTAATTATTCTCTCCGCTTCTTTAAGGTCCTTAATAGAATGAAGTATAAAATTACTTTCGTTCCCTTTGCCCATAGAGGTTATCAGTTCAATATGCTCATCGATATTCTCCAGGCCTTTAACTGGCTTTTTATCGGCATTTGCCTTCCTGAAGTAATATTCCTCTACCCCACTTTTCCCTATGCCCATTTTCTGCAGTTCCTGGCCAAGCAAGGTTAGCATCACCATGGAAGGTTTAAATTTATTAAAAGATAAAACCGGTATTCCTGCGCTCTCACAATATTTTTTCAGTGCGCCATAGGCCTCGGGAGAAAGGACAGTCTCCAGGCTTGTGCCGTCCCTATAGAGCCCCTTGCTCACTAACAGTTGCTGCGTCTCCGGTTTATATAAATCGGCAATGTCGGCCTCAAAAACAAGCAAAGCAGCCTTTTCGTAGGCTTTATCATATTCCACGGGTAGTGGATAATCAGATTGGCGTAACAAGTGAACAGTCCCGCCAAGATATAATACCGATTTATCCGATTGGACCTTCCAGATAGAAGTGTCGGCAAAGGCTGTCTGGCTGGCTGTCAAAAAGATTAAAACAAACAGAATAAGTCGTTTCATAAGTCTCCTTTCTCCTTTATTTTTGATTCTTCTCCCAAGGTTGGCAAACACTACAGATAATGGCACCCAATAGCTATCGGCTTGGCGCTCTTACTCCGAGAGGACCATTTCATAACTCCCCTTAATCCCCTCTTACCTTAAGAGGGGGAAAAATGCTCCTCCCTTTAAGATAATGGGAGGTTGGGAGGGGGTATGGTAGAAAGTCCAGCAAACACCGGATATTAAATATGCCATTGATGCGTTTTTACAGGAGGCTTCAATTTATCAAAGTAGATACCCTCTGTGATAACAATAACTTATCAGATCTGTGTCTAACTGAGGTTTTTAGGTCCTCCTATACAGGCTAGATTAACTCTCGATGCCCTTCGGGGTATAGGTCGGCACCACAAAACTTACAATGTTTGGCATCCATATCATGACCGTCAACACCGCATTCAGGACAGGCCTGCGTAGAAATCTTCTGTTGCTGATAAGCCTGTGAAATTCCAACGGTGACGATTCCAGTAGGAACGGCGATAATCCCGTAACCCATGATCATGATTATGGAAGCCACGGCTTGCCCCACGTTGGTTTTAGGTGAAATATCACCATAACCGACGGTAGTCATGGTAACGATGGCCCAATAAATACTGCGGGGGATACTCGTAAAACCGTTTTCTTCACCCTCGATAACATACATTAGGGATCCAAAAATGATGACAAGGGTGACGATGGCAATTAGAAAGACCAAGATTTTCCTGCCGCTGGCCCGCATGGCCTGCATGAGCAGACGGGACTCACCCACATAATGAGCAAGCTTGAGTATACGAAAGACACGTAATACCCTTAAGACCCTTATGACTGTGAGATAGTGGCTGGCTGGAAAAAAGAAACTGCTGTAGGTGGGCAAAATGGCCAGCAGGTCGACAACGCCATAAAAACTCCGGACGTAACGCAGGGGCCGGCCGACGCAGACAAGACGGAGAATGTACTCAATGGTAAAGAGAATGGTAAAGAACCACTCTATATTGTGCAAGAGGGGACCATAATTTCCTCTGATTTCACTGACGCTGTCAAGCATGACAACGATGACACTGAGGATAATGCTCCCGATGAGAAGGACATCGAAGGCCTTTCCTGCAGGCGTATCGGCCTCAAAGATGATCTCATGGATCCTTAAACGCCATTTGCTGTGTGATTCGCTTTTTATTTCGGGACTCATGACAACAAAATAGCATTAAAGAGGGTTAGGAATCAAGACAAGGCAGGATTCCATTGTCATTATTTTATTACAAAAGAAATTATCTTTAAGAGACATTCTGACAGGATAGGGATTTCAAAGATTAATCAGTTTTTAGCCGGAAACTTCAAATCCCCCCTCACCCCCCTTTACAAAAGGGGGGAAACATTGGTCTCCCCCTTTGAAAAAGGGGGATTAAGGGGGATTTTCGGATGGACACTAACTAAAACACTTTCCTGCTGTCAAGCAGGATCGTTACGGGGCCGTCATTGACAAGTTCAACGTCCATATGGGCCTGAAATTCACCGGTCTGGACAGGAACACCCTCATTCCTCACTCTCTCTACCAGTGAATTGAAAAGCGGCAATGCCTTTTCCGGCCTTTCAGCCCCTTCAAAGGAGGGCCTGCGCCCCTTTCTAACATCGCCTGCAAGGGTAAACTGGGAGACTAAAAGCATGTCACCACCTGTTTGATTAATATC
>JADFVM010000326.1 GCA_015222555.1 Pseudomonadota bacterium | reverse complement strand
TTCCTGCGCTTACGCGCCTTGTCAGACGGGCGCCTCAACACTTAAAATTGCGAACTTATTTTTGTGCGAACCCTTATTGAGAAGTTACGGTTTTGTTTTCCGATCTCCCTGTTAATGGAGCCTGGCATTTCAATATTTGACAAAATGGCGACGCAGTTATAAATAAACCCAAGCCCTTCGGGCAGATGGCTACCAACTTAAGGCGGGACACTTTCGAACTTTTTGTTTTTGATTATCGTAAAACATTAATTGTCCAAAATTGACATAACATATCTATGTAGGGTGCATTCTATGCACCACTTTAGTAGCCCGAAATAACAGGAGATAAACATGAAAAAAAATCTCAATAACCGGGGTTTTACACTGATCGAACTCATGGTGGTGATAGTTATCCTGGGCATTCTCGCGGGGTTGATTGTTCCAAGAATAATGAGCAGGCCTGAAGAGGCAAGACAGGCAAAAGCCAGGATACAGATAGAAAGCCTGGAAACAGCCCTGAAGCTCTATAATCTGGATAACGGAAGTTACCCTTCCACCGAACAGGGCCTGCAGGCGCTGGTAGAGCCGCCTGAGGTGGGAAACCTCCCCGTAAAATGGAGAGAGGGCGGGTATCTGGAAAAGGGGAAAGTACCGACAGACCCCTGGGACAATGACTACGTTTATCTCTGTCCCGGAACGTACGGCGACTACGACATTATCTCCTACGGCGCCGATGGGGAACCGGGCGGCGAAGAAAAAAACAGGGATATCACAAACTGGGATTAGTAACTGTGAACCATGAACCCCTGAAGAGATGAACGTCGAACATCGAACGCCCAACATCGAATGATGAATGTTGTTGTCGCTTCGCTCCTCAATTTGGAAAAACAAACGGAGCGGAGCGACTCCATAACTTTAGGCACTTTAGCGCACTTTAGGCATTTTAGGCACTTTACCTTTGAACCCTGAACCTAACAACCCGTGTAGCAACAAAGGCTTTACCCTGATTGAACTCAGCGTGGTCGTATTTCTCATCGGACTGATGCTCCTCATCGCCGTCCCAAAGGTGCGTGATACAATACTCAGCGATGGGCTAAAAACAACCGTAAACCATCTGGCCGGCACGGCAAGGGAGCTGAGAAGCGATGCGGTTCGCAACCAGGTTGATTATATCCTCCGCCTGGATCTGGATAACAATCTTATCTGGACGCACAGCGCGGACATGACACCGGAAGGAAAGAACGAGATGAAAAAACGCGCCTTCAAGGTCCCGGAAGAAGTCAATATCCTGGATGTCTATCTCTTTGGAAAAGAAAAAATCACAGAGGGCGAGGTCCTGATCAGGTTCTCCAGAAAGGATTATATGCATCCTGCTGTTGTGCACCTTGCGCAGAAGGACCAGCGTTTTACCCTGGTCTTTGAGCCTTTCCTGAGTTCTATCAGGACCTACGATAAATATATTGATTTCCAGGATCAGATACTGAATGAATAATGAAGGTGAATTCAATGTAGGGCCTGTTCCCCGAACAGGCCGAATGTAAGGCCGATGGGACATCGGCCACTACAATTATAGTTCGGGTAATTCATTCAACTACCAAAATGTATTAAGCTGTTACACATTTTTCATGTATCGCTTAAAAAAAGCATCTCACGCAAAGCCGCATAAGTTTTCATTAATTTTATTTACGACTTTGTACAAAGATAGATTATGCCGCCTCCGGCACTGCAGACGAAAAATAACTTATCAATCATATCAAAGGGTTATGATTTAGTTATTTGGAAGTCGAAAATG
>JADFVM010000325.1 GCA_015222555.1 Pseudomonadota bacterium | reverse complement strand
GGGTGGCAAAAACCTCCCCTGTGCCGGTTCTTCTTGTAAATCCTTATAAAGTTTCCTGATCTGAAGCAGGGAAGAAGATCGACCCGGTTCTATCAAGGAGGTTGCCGATATTATCCGGGGATATAATGGACGTATTGTAAGTGTTTTGAGTTCATATGAACGGGTGCCTGAAAAGCAAAGGCCACCCTGAAGATGAAAGTCACATTCGAAAAGACAATGCCCCGGGAATAGTTTTTCATCTTGACATATGAATAATTTTTGTGGTATAATAAAAAAATATTTATTGTTTACGTTTCCATTTTTACGAAACCGTCATTTCTGATGACAAGACAAGAGATCTTTGAATTTTTCGAAATCATCGCTATATTGTCATTCCTGCGAAAGCAGGAATCCAGTCGTATCAAAGGCTCATAGATTCCCGCTTTCGCGGGAATGACACAGAAGGAAGAAATTCAAAGGTCTCGACAAATGACAATGACAAAAAATTCCTAACAGGAGGTAGGGCAGAAATGAATAAACTTTTTAAATCCCCGTGGTTAGAAATGAATGTCATGCTGCTTATATTAATTGTATCATACATAGGCCTGGCATTGGTCGGATGGAGCGCTGAGACACCACCTGGCGGCATGGGGGGGGCAACAATTTTCGGCTATCTTTTCGGCTTCTTTTTCTTAAGTTTTGCCATTGCATTAGTGGCTGTCATCGGCGGGATCGGCGGCGGAGTCCTTTTCACCCCTTTTATGCTGGCCTTCACATCAGTTGACAGCTTGATCATCAGGGCAACAGGCCTGATCGTAGCCATGTTCAGCGGTCTGATATCAACAGGGACGTTCATGAGGACGGGGCTGGGCAATCTTAAAGTCTGTATCTGGTGTGCTGCTGCTTATGGAGTCGGCGCTTTTTCCGGCGCCCAGGGCGCGATTTTTGTTGCTGAAAAAATGGGCCCGGCCGGTGAGGGTGTCGTCCGAATGGCGCTCGGAGTTATTCTCGCATCTCTTGGCATCTATTTTATTGTTGGAGGACAGAAAATTGAGTGGCCGGAGGTCAAGAAAGTTGACAATTTTACCAAAAAGCTGAATATGGGTCAGCCATACTATGAAGCATCTTTAGGAAAAGTCATTGACTATCCCCTTACCAGGGCCGGTTGGATTCTAGGTGCCATCATCGGCGTGGGACTGCTTTCCGGTTTTTTCGGTCTCGGGGCCGGCTGGGCGATTGTTCCTGCTCAGAACCTGATCATGGCTGTCCCGCTTAAGGTAGCGGCTGCAAACAGCGGGATTCTCCTTGGCATGGGAGACTGCATTGCTGTCTGGCCATATCTCCTGAAAGGCGCCATTATTCCATTGTTCGCCGCGCCGTGGCTGGTCGGCCAGGTGCTGGGCGGACTTCTTGGCGCGCTGATATTAGTTAAGATCAAGGCCGGATTTGTAAGATTCTTACTGATCGGCTTCATGTTTTTTGCGTGCTTTGGGCTGTTGACCAAAGGGTTGTTTATGCTAAAAGTTATCGGGCCTGTACCTGTATGGGTAACTGGCGTGGTCTTTGTTGCAGTCTTTTCATGGGTGATCATGAAGATTATACAATTTTCAAAACCAGAATAGGAGGTTAGAGGGATGACAGATCAAAAAGACTTTTCGGTACCTGCATCACAGATAGTATATGGTGAGATTATTTACTGGGTTACAATCGTAGCCTGTATTATCTGTATGGTCGGCCCGTTAATAGCCATGATTAATGTGGATAATAATGTTCTGAATCCACATTATCTCTTTGCCGCCATTTTTGAAGGCAAGTCTCCATCTGAAATTTGGACTATAGGCGGGATTGAATTCCCGGGCGGACATTTTTATTTTAACAACTTTACTAAGGGTGATGGTTTTACCCAGTTCGGTCTGGCGTTAGGATGCAGCGTTGGCCTGTATGGTCTCCTGGCCTCAGCTTTTTGCTTCCTTAAAGAAAAAAGGCTTCTCTTCACAGTTTTGTCACTGTGGGTCTCACTGTTGATCTTTATTGCCCTGTCAGGATTGATATAGGGTAGCGGGGCATTAATAACCGGGAAGCCAGACCATATAGCAATTAAACTGTTTGTAACACGGAGCCCGCAACTGAGTTTTTTTCAGCAGCGGGCTCTGTGTTTTTGTTCTCTGTAAAGAGAGTCGAATAAAATTTGTAACTACTCAGGCTATCAGCGTTCAGCAAAGGAAAACTTCGGGGACGTCCTGGAAAACTTCGGGACATAATAAAAAACCCGGTCTGGGCCAGGGTTTTGAGAAATGACGAAACTGATAGACATACAATCTACACTACGGCTTTTTTTATAACCAAAACCGCCCCGCGCGCATGCCCTATCACTCTTTCTGTCACGCTACCCATAAGT
>JADFVM010000324.1 GCA_015222555.1 Pseudomonadota bacterium | reverse complement strand
TTTTAACAGTTATAGATTTTTATAAGAAATTGTAATCTGCTTATCCTGAATACCCGCCCCTGTATGCCAGGAGTATTACTATTTGTTGAAAAATTGAAGAACTATGTTTGAAGCAATATTAATCATATTTAAGTCCTATCTGGTAATTGAAGGATTAAATGAGCCGTTTATATAACACAATTAAATGGTGTTGTCGCGACACATATTGCTTTTTTTGCGTCATATATTGCTGTTCGCTCGTTTTTTTGTGAAAAATGTGAAATATCATGAAAAATAGGAGGGATATCATTGTAATGATTTTTCTCTCCTGTTTGATGTACGGTATGAAAAGTGGAGTGTCGAGGGGGGGGCGGGACTTTAAAGTTTATCTTCGTGGCATATTATTTGATTGGTTGTTGAAGAAATTTGTAACATGAGTTGGTATGAAGTCTTTTCTGCTAATTGTCCAGGTTTAAGCAAACTTATTAAGGTCAAGATGTTTTCTCTCCTAATAATGTGTACTGATTTAACTGTTTATCATTCTATTCTCAGTGGGAGAATAGTTAGGACAAATGATTTCAATCTTCTTTTTTACATTCATCAAGGGAATGTGTACATTTTTCCAGCTTTCCAAATAATTCGGCATTTCTGATTGCCACAACGGCCGATGAGGCCAATGTGGACAGCGTTTCCATATCCCAACAGGTGAAAGCATCAAGTTCATAGTGGTCCACATTTATCACGCCGATAAGCTTGTCTTCCAGCACCATAGGCACGGCAAGTTCCGATTTGACATTTTCGTTTACCGAACGGTATCTATTATCTTTTGAGACATCAGAGACAAGTAAGGCTTTCCCTTTCCTGGCTACCCAGCCGGTGACGCCTTCACCTACCTTAAGTTTTGTGCTTGTCATTGCTTCTGCGCTTAGTCCCCTGGCTGATCGAATGATCAGGCTGTCTTCCTTCTCACTGAGCAGCATAATGGAGCCGCTGGAGGCAGTTGTAACTTCAATCGCCTTGTCGATAATGAGGTCGAGCAACTCCTGTAGTTTAAGTGTGGAATTCAAAGCCTGTCCAATATCAAAAAGTGCTTTAAGTCTTGAAGCACTGTCTTTCAGGTTTTCTATCAATGCTGCGTTGGTTTCTGCTGTTGCTGCCAGGCCTGCAAGGACCGACAGCAATTTAATATCACCTTCATTGAAGGGGTCTCCCGATCGCTTGTTATACGCTGCAATGACACCTAAACTCTTCCCCTCTGCCTTGAGTGGCGCAACGAGCATGGATGTAATGTTAAATTTATCAACAATCTCCTTTATAATGCCCTCTTCATATTCCGCATCATTAATGAGACAGACTTCGCCGCTTTCTGCAACCCTGCCAACGATACCTTCATCTGGACTAACACTGAAGCCGGACAGGAATTCTTCTGAAATTAAGCCGCTTCCTGCCTTTGCAATAAGGCCTCCCGTTTTTTCATCCTTCAGCATGAGGATACTTCCTTCTACCTGCAGGATCATAATTACTGCTTCTGTAATCAGTTTGTGGGTTTTTTCCTTGTCTACCATGGAAGAACTCATGGCCTTGCCGATTTCATATAGAAATGTGGTTTGCAGGCTTTCCATTGCTCCCTGCTCTGATAACTGCAGTTCTTCATCAGAGAAAAAGATATTCTTTATCTTCTTTAACGTTTTCATATTATTTGTTTTCACCAAGCATTGATTTTATTTTAGTTTTCAATTCCTCCAGATCTGCCGATTTAACGACATAGGCATCGGAAGCCCATGAACTGAAATCCTGCTTGTACTGGCCATAAGCCGTACAAAGAATGACAGGCATATTTTTGTCTATCTCTTTAATTCTTCTTAACGTTTCTATCCCATCCATTCCCGGCATCTTGATATCAAGGGTAATGAGATCCGGTTTGTTCGTTTTTAACAACTCAAGGGCTTCATTGCCGCTACTGGCGAGAATGACTTCATAACCCTCATCAATAAGTTCTTCTTTATATAAAAAACGGATATTTTCTTCATCATCTACAACCATAATATGCTTCATAACGTTCCTCCCTCCTTATTGTATTGTTCCATTTTCTTGCTTGGCAAGGTAATGACAAATGTTGCCCCCCCCTCATCATTATTAAATACTTCAATATCGCCACCATAGTTAGATATGATTTTATGAGTAATGGCAAGGCCAAGCCCCGTCCCTGTATCCTTTGTGGTAAAAAATGGATTGAAAATGTTGGTTATTATATTATAAGGGATGCCGCTACCGGTGTCGCTGATCTCAACAGTAGCGAATGCACCTGCTTCAATATCAGTTCGGAAACTTTTTATTTTTAAGGTGCCTCCACCTTCCATGGCATGCTTGGCGTTGGAAAAGAGATTAATGAAGACCTGTTTCAGCTGGTGAAAATTTACTTCAACCAGCTCCACCTCCTCTTCAAATTCTTTGTCCACAGTTATATTGCTTTTGTTGAAGTCATTAATGAAAAACTGGAGTGTGTCATCAATAATGCTGTTTATATCGTGGGTGCCCAGCGCAAGAGGTTCTTCCCTTGAAAATACAAGGATATCATTCAGTATGATTTCAAGCCGCTCTACCTCCTTACATATTATGTTGACGTAGTGACTCTCTTCTCTGTCCTCAAGTTTCCTTGAAAGACGTCTGGCAAAACCGCCGATGGAAACAAGAGGATTTCTAATCTCATGGGCGACACCGGCGGCCATTTCGCCAAGGGCGGCAAGCTTTTCTGAATGGACCAATTTGTTATGAGCCTCTTTCAGCTGGTGATGTGTTTTTTCTAGATTTTTATACAGGACTGAATTGTCGATGGCCATCCCCGCCTGGTTTGCAAAAATTGTGAGAAGCCTGATGTCGTCATCTGTGATTACCCTATCGTTGTAAATGTTGTCAACGAGGATGATCCCGACGACTTTCCCTGAGGCCATAAGGGGTGCTGTTGCAAATGCACGACAATGTAACTGTGACAGGAGTTCCTGATTGACTCTCGGATCATGAGATACATCTTTAATATTAAAAGATTGCTTCTCCTTTACTGTTAATCCAAGGATGCTTGTGCCTTCAATTGACACCCTTAACCTTTTTACCATTTCATTTAACTTGGATTGGGGGAGTTCAAGTTCCTTTTCTTCGACAAAATCTTTTAAGGTTTTATCATGCTCGCATATTTCAGACCATACTTTCCATGCATCTTCTGCAGAGTCGGGTCCGACTCCCATCATTCCCTGAATTAAACCGGAATTCTCGTTGTAGAGAAAAAGCATGGCCCTGTTGAAGCCGAAACCGTCACCAATGGTAACGGCCGTTAAAATAATATGAAACAGCCTGTCAAGATCAATGGTCGTCATGACGGCTTTATTCAATTCGAAAAGGGTGGTGAGTTCTCTCACCATGAGTTCTTTTTCTCGATTGATGACCTTGGCCTCATCAATGAGCAGTGCCTGATGTATCATGGCAGAAATCTGGGAGGCGATGGTTGAAAATATGCTTTTTTCCCGTTTCTCAAATCGACTGCCATCCTCCGTGCCAAATAAAGTTACAGAGCCGATGCAGTTTCCCTGATGAATGATAGGGGCTGCCATGACTGCGTCAGTTGGACAATTCAGCTGTTCTAATATGCCATCTTCCAGGATAACCGTTTCGCCCGTCTCTTGAATCTCTTTGTGAATTTCGTCACAAATCTCCATAAGCTTGTGCTGTTCAAACATCTCAGTGTTGCAATAGACTATCTTCTCCTCCTCGCCATATTCTTGATACAGCTTTATTATGCCACATACAGCTTTCAGGCATGAGCGAGCCTTATTTATTGTGATATCAAGGAGGGCATCAAGGTCGAGAGTCGAACTCATCGCATTCCAGACATCATTTAAAACAAGAAGTTCATTGACCGTATCCTTGGCGTTTGAATAGAGTTGGGCATTTCTCATTGTTCCGGCTATTTCATGTGTAATTGCCTGCATTAACTCAAGGCTTTGTTTGCCCAGTTTTTCACTCTCATTTAATGTGGCGACAATAATGCCATAGTAGAATTTATCGTCAGCTATCGGGAAAAGGACTCCTTTACCGATAGCAGGGTCCTCCTGAACAGAGATGAGGAACTTAAAGTCCTTTGACGTCTTATCAAAAATAACATTCTCTTTATTCCGCTTGCAGAGTTCAATGAAATCTTCATCCAGATTGACTGTATTTTTAAAGCCGGCGCCCTTTGCTGTCTTAAGATGAATTTGTTTCTTTTCCGTATCCAGGATATAAAGCGCAATACTTTTAAATGAAAAAGAGAAAGAAATGTTTTCAAGTATAGCATCAAGTCTGTCATCTACTCTAATCGTAGAATTCGAGATCCGAATTATTTCTTTTAAAAGGTTGAGGCTCTTCTTGGCACTAATTGAAAACATTAATCCCTCTGGTCACATTTCTTTGAAATAGGATGTTTTTCTATCACTTTTCTGTATAGTTTATCATACTTCTTTATGGACTTTTCCCAGGAACGGTCCTCCAGCATGACTGATTTTTGGAGTTTTTCCCAGCTCTCCTTATCATTGCTATAGAGGTCAATCGCTCTTTTTATTGTTTTTACCAATGACGATGATGAAAAGGCTCTGAATTTGAAGCCATTCCCTGATTTTCTGCTGGAACTATAGTTAATGATTGCATCATCCAGGCCGCCAGTTGCTCTGACGATCGGTATGGTCCCGTATTTGAGGCTGTAGAAATGATTTAAGCCGCAGGGCTCATATCTTGACGGCATTAGATATAGATCTGATCCCGCTTCTATGAGGTGGGCCAGGGCTTCACTGTAACCGATATGAAGGGCAACTTTATCGGGATATCTATCTGCCAGATCTTCAAGGTAGGCCTGAATTTTTTTAGAACCGCTTCCAAGAAATACGAATTGAAGTGGAAGTTTCATGAGGCCATTTTCAGCCGCTTCTATAATTTCAAAACCCTTTTGTGAATCGAGTCGTGATACCATTCCGATAACAGGGAGATCTGCGTGACCTGAAAGTTTAAAGTATTTTTTTAATGATCTTTTACACCTTCTTTTCCCCCTTAGATCTCTGGCACTATAAGTTGCCGGAATCAATTTGTCCGTCTCGGGGTTCCAATCATCGTAGTCGACGCCATTTATGATTCCAAATAGATCTCCCTTTCGTTTCTGCAGCACACTCTCCAGGCCACAACCCATATAAGCCTCTTGAATTTCAAGGCTGTACTTTTTACTCACCGTCGTCAGGATGTCGGCAAAAACAAGCCCTCCCTTAATGAAGCTCAGCTCATCGTAAAACTCCAGTTGATGGTGATTGAAAAGACTTGCAGGAAGATCGATTGTCTCCATAATACTCCGGGGGAAGAGTCCCTGATAGGCCAGATTATGGATAGTAAAAACTGAGGCCGCATTGCGAAGGACCTTATTCACCTTATACTCTTTTTTCAGGTAGTAGGGGATAAGGCCGGTCTGCCAGTCGTGACAGTGCACAATGTCAACCTTTTCGCCAAAAGTGATTAAGGTTTCCAGTGTGGCTTTGGAGAAAAAGGTAAACCTCAGGGCGTTATCTTTATAGTCCTTTTCTCCATCGCCATAAAATGCATCTCGGAAGAAAAAGCTTTCTTCTCCAATGAAATAATGATCCCCGCTTCTCCATATTTCTGCCAGGAAGGTTTTCCCGCCGAGGTGAATTTCAACTCTGTTGCCTGTGTCGACTGCTTCAAACTTTTCATCCTTCACACATTTGTAAAAGGGGGAGAACGTCTTGACCCTGTGGCCCAGTTTTACCAGCTCCTTCCCAAGGGCGCCGCAGACATCAGCCAGCCCCCCTGTTTTGGAAAATGGGGTAACCTCTGGTGTTACGATTACAATATTCATTGATTAAATTTTGGCCTCTTTTAAAAACTGAGTTGATTCTTCGGGAGAAATAGGATTTATGTAGAAACCTGAGCCCCATTCAAAACCAGCCGTTCTCGTTAATTTAGGCATGATCTCAATGTGCCAGTGGAAATGATCAAGGTCATCCATGCCGATGGGGGATGTGTGGATAATGAAATTGTAGTCAGGGTTCCCCAAGGCTTTGTCGAGTCGCTTCAAAATTTCCGACAATATTCGTGCAAGAGATTCAAGACTGTCAGGGGGTTCTTTGTCATAAGCACATTCATGTTTTTTAGGTAAGATCCAGATCTCAAAAGGCGCCTTCGGGGCAAAAGGGGACAGGGCAATATAGCTGCTGTTTTCTGAAATGATCCTCTCTCTTTGCGATGTCTCCTGATGAATAATATCACAATAGACACATCTTTCCTTATAGCTAAAGTACTTTTTGCTCCCCTCCAGTTCCTCAAGTACCCTTTTGGGGATAATGGGCAGGGCAATTAATTGGGAATGGCTGTGTTCCAGTGACGCTCCGGCAGAATGACCATGATTTTTAAATATAAGAATGTATCTGAAACGTTTATCTTGTTTAAGGTCAACTATTCGTTCTCTGTATGCCGCCAGAACATCAACAAGTTTTGCAATACTTATTGTAGACAGTGTATCTTCATGTCGGGGGGATTCAATAATAACTTCATGCGCACCGATACCGTTCATCTTGTCATACATACCGATACCTTCCCTGTCAAGGTCTCCTTCGATGGTTAATGCCGGAAACCTGTTGGGGACGACTCTCAATGACCAGCCAGGATTGTTTCTTGTCGAGTTGTTTCTTCGCAGCGCAAATATTTCCGGTGGGGTTTTGCTTTCATTCCCTTCGCAAAAGGGGCAGAAGCCCCCGCTGGTTTGTGGCTTCTCACGTAAAAAAAAGTCTGAGCTACGCTTTTGTCTGTCTGTGGATATAATAACCCACCTGTCCAGAATCGGATCTTTACGCAACTCCGGCATCATACTCTCCTTAGATTGATTAATTTATAGGGATTTGTTTGAATGAATAAATATGGTGATCGGCGATCAGCTTTTTAACTTTTTTTCTTCGTCTTCAGCCTTGGTTTTACATTCAACGCAGAGGGTAGTGACAGGCCTGGCTTCAAGCCTTTTAAACGGGATCTCTTCCTCACAGGATTCACAGATACCGAAGGTCCCTTCGTCAATTCTTTCCAGGGCTTCTTTTACCTTGGTGATAAGTTTTCTTTCCCTGTCCCTGATTCTTAAAGTGAAGTTCCTGTTGGATTCAAATAGAGCCCGATCAGCAGGATCGGCAAATAAGGCCTTTTCATCTAACATCTCAGCCACTGTCTCTTCCCCGTGTCCGAGAAGCTCAGCTAATTGCCCTTTTAGTATGGCCCTGAACTGTTCCAATTCTTCCTTGCTCATAGCTTCCCCTCCCTGAAAATATAACTAAATACACGACCATTTGTAAAGCAAAAATGTATTTTATAAAGGGCAGATATATCTACTTTAAGATAGAAATTAGCTGCCGGTTTTTTTCTGCGCCGCCTTCTTCGTCTATGTAGGCTTGCGCCTTACTATCAAAAATACTATGTGAGGGGAAAGTACTTGCAAGCATTCTGTCTCTCTGGTATAAATCTGAAGAGTAAAGAAATTTTAAATCCCTAGCGGGTGCATTCCCCGCGGCTTGCCGCGATATATTAAGAAGGTTGTCTCCGCGCTCATACCCCGCTGCTTGCGG
>JADFVM010000323.1 GCA_015222555.1 Pseudomonadota bacterium | reverse complement strand
CGTCGTTCCGGCCGTATTATAAATATTTCTTCAACGGCGGGCCAAAGTGGCCTCGCAGGGCAGACAAACTATTCTGCTGCAAAGGCCGGCCTAATTGGCGCAACGAAATCTCTGGCCGTGGAAGTGTGCAAAAGAGGCATATTGGTTAACGCCATCGCCCCCGGTTTTATTGAAACAGAGATGACGGCCGATCTGCCCCTTGACAAAATATTACCTTCTATCCCCATAGGCCGTTTTGGCACATCGGATGAAGTGGCCGGTCTCGTAGAATTTCTTTGTTCAGATGACGCCAACTACATTGTGGGGCACGTGTTTTCTGTCAATGGCGGGATGTATACGTAAGGTAACACCTTTCAAGTATCTATGGATTCACGGGAGCAACGCCCCACTGACCGCGTCCACCAGGATGTGGTTTTAATATATCATCAACCTCCAATTATCGAAGGCCAAAGATTCAGGGACTGAATAACATGCATGAAGTAGCCATCACAGGTATTGGTGTTGTTTCTACCTTAGGAACGGGGCGGGAAAAAGTCAGCAAGTCTCTTCAGGAAGGTAAATCAGGGATCACCCTTGCCCCGGAGCGTAGCGAAATAGGATTTCGCAGCGCATTAACAGGTCATATCGATGATTTTATACGCCCGAAATTAAGCCGCAAACAATGTCGGACAATGACGGAGTTTGCATTGCAGGCCTACGCTGCTGCATCTGAAGCGATAGAAGAAGCCGGCTGGACGGAAGACGAGATTAAAAGCGACCGTACAGGACTCATTATTGGCAATGATTCTTCCACCCTGGCAAACTATAATCAAGTTCAGATTACCCATAATGAAAAAAGTACTTTTCCTATTGGTGCAGGGCTGGTATTCCAGGCCCTGAATTCAACGGTCACAATGAACCTGAATTCCATACTGGGTAACCGCGGGGCCTCCTGGACATTAAGTGGCGCCTGTGCAAGTGGAGGGCATGCCATTGGGCAGTCCTTCGACCTCATCGCTATGGGGCGGCAGGAAAGAATGATCTGCGGCGGGGCCCAGGAGATTAACTGGGAATCAGTGTCGAGTTTTGATGCCACCAACGCCTTCTCTCTCCGTCAGGATGAACCCGAAAAAGCATCGAGGCCATTTGATGCATCAAGAGACGGACTGGTACCTAGTGGTGGTGCAGCGATGGTCACTCTGGAGAGATACGACCTGGCAAAAAAAAGAGGCGCCAATATCCTTGGAAAAATCCGGGCATATGCCTTCAGTTCAGATGGCGCCAATCTTTCCGTCCCCTCAGGCGAGGGTTTGGAGCGATGCATAAGAGAATGTTTACAGCTGGGGAAAGTCTCTACCGAACAGATAGATTACATTTGCGCCCATGGCACATCGACACCCGTTGGTGATGCTGCAGAAGCAGGCGCAATTTATAATGTTTTTGGGCCCACCACCCCCTGGGTTTCATCCTTAAAATCAATGACGGGCCATGAAATGTGGATGGCAGGCGCCGCCCAGGCTGTTTATTCTGTCATTATGGGACAGGAAGGATTCATCGCCCCAAATATAAACTTCGAAAAGCAGGAAGAAGGCGCGCCTCCAATCAAAATCGCAGCGACTACAATTGACCGCAAACCGGATCTCATCCTTTGTAATTCTGCCGGTTTTGGCGGCACTAACTCATGCCTGCTAATAGAGACAAGTTCGTGAGATATGATGCCGTGATCATTGGCTCTGGCGTCAGCGGCTTAACAGCGGCAATCACCCTGGCACAAAGGGGCCGGAAAGTGGCTGTCGTAGAAAAGAGCAAGCAGATCTGCCCCTTAATTCGCCGATTTAAACGCGGTAATGTCTGGTGCGACCCTGCATTTCATTATACAGGCGGTTTTGAAGACTCGGGCGCATTATCTGTCCTTTTTCGTTATCTGGGCATGCGAGACATGATCCACGCCGTTCCGATGAAGGACGACGCCTATGATCTCCTGCATTTTGGCCACCGTCAAATCCCACTGCCCACAGGATTTGATGCGCTAAGAGATACACTTTGCAGCCATTTCCCTAAAAGCCGGCAAGCCATCCACAAATACATTGAAAGTGTAAAGGCTCTCATGGTGTCAACACCTTTCATTAGTTACGACATGGAGTTCGGGGACTTTACTCGGCTCCAGAATGATAGCCAGAGCTTGACAGACTATTTGCAAAGCGCAGGAGCAGAAGAAGAGCTGCAACAATTGCTCGGCCAATACGGTGAATTTCTCTATGGTGTGGCCGGTCATGAAGTTCCTTTCCCTGTCCATGCCATCACCATGGGAACCTTTTATAAATCGCCACACACCTTAGCACATGGCGGAGACGACATTGTTGATGCCTTCGAGACCAGACTGGAGCAGGAAGGGGTAGACCTCTTCTGCGGACAAGCGGTAACGGGCCTGAAAGTGGCTAATGAGCGGCGTCTGCAGGGAGTAGAGATTGACGGGGATGCATTTCTGGAAACCGAGAATTGTATCTACACAGCCCATCCGGGGCTTTTGTCTCACATCCTCCCAAGGGGCTCAGTTAAACCTGCCTATATATCGAGGTTAAAAGACCTTGAAAATACCTTTTCCACCTTTGCCCTATACCTTGAAGTTGATGAAATTCCGGAGAGGATTGCCAATACAAATATGTACAAACTCCTTCCTGGAGAAAATGAACTCAAGTCTGATTCAATACTGGCCATCATGTCCTGCGACCCGGCGCATCATGACGGCAGGAAAAAGGCACTCTGCGTCCTCAAAGGTGCCGGGAACTTGCCTTTTGGAGAAGAGGCGTATAGAAATAGAAAGAAATCCGGGGCCTACTATGACTACAAAGCGAGGGAGACGGAAAAGGCGGTGAGACAACTTGAAGACTTCTTTCCTGAGATAAAGGGGAAATTTAAAGTTGTTGACAGTGCCACGCCCTATACCTATGAAAGATATACAGGAACCCCCGGCGGATCAATGTATGGGGTAAAACACTCGGTTAATCAGATAGGCCTCAACCCCGTCACATCCATTGTAGGTTTTTATCTTGCCGGCCAGAGCATTTTAATGCCCGGCGTAATGGGTGCCGCCATATCCGGCTTTCTGGGCGCATCAAAGATCATCGGTCTGGAAAAACTCTGGAAGGAGGTGCAGAAGTGTCGATGAGAAAAGTTGTCATTACAGGCATGGGTGCTATCTCTCCCTTTGGAATAGGAATGCACCCATTAATGGAGGGACTGCAATCCGGATCATCAGCCGTCATCAGCCAGAAAGAAGCCTGGGAGACAAAAATCACTGACCTTAACTGCTGGGTAGGGGCACCGCTTAAAGAGGAGCTTCCCGCCAAAACCATTCCACGGAAATACAGGCGAACCATGGACCGTCTGGCCATTATGGCCTTACTTGCATCACAGGAGGCGCTGGAAGAGGCCAAGCTTCCTGACCACTGTTTTACCTCTGGGCAGATGGGCGTCAGTTTTTCCTCTACAATGGGAAGCGCCAATTCCCTCACCAATTTTTTTACGGAATATCTCGAAAGCTCCTCTTTAAAAGGGGTTTCTGCGGGAACATTCTTTCGCGTCATGAGCCACACCTGTGCGGCCAATATCGCCCACGCCCTGAGTATTTGCGGAAGAGTGATCTCGCCCGATGCGGCCTGTTCTTCTTCGGCGCAGGCCATCGGCCTGGCTTATGAAATGATAAAAAACGGCCAACAGGATATCATGTTATGCGGCGGATCCGACGAACTGGATGCCGTTGTCTGCGGGACTTTTGATCTCTTAAATGCCACCTCCTACCAATTCAATGCTCGCCCAACCGAGACCCCCCGGCCATTTGATAGTGCCCGTGACGGCACTGTCTGCGGTGAAGGCGCCGGTTGTGTCATCCTTGAGTCAGAAGAATCGGCATTGAAGCGTGGCGCAACCATCCTGGCTGAAGTGGCCGGTTTCGCAACCTCTGCCGATGGAACACATTTAGCGCAACCTCACAGTGAATCTATTGTCCGCTGCCTGCAAAAAGCGCTAAAAGATTCGAATGTAAAGGCTGAGGATGTCGATTATGTAAATGCCCATGCGACAGCGACAGTCCTTGGTGACATTGCTGAGGCCGAAGCGGTAAGTGAAGTCTTTGGGCCAAAGAAGGTCCCCGTGAGCAGTCTTAAAGGCCATATAGGACATACAATGGGCGCCAGTGGCGTGATAGAGCTTGCAGCTTCTATAAAAATGATGCAAAATGGTGTGTTAATCCCGACCCTGAATCTGGAAAATCCGGGTGAAGGATGTGATAAAATCGAGCATTTAGATAAAAACACAAAAAAAGAGATCAATGTTTTCATAAAAAACAGCTTTGCCTTTGGCGGCATCAACGTCGTATTAATTATCAGGAGGTATAAAGATAAATGACAGAACAGGAAATTGCTGATCGTGTTAAAAAAATTCTCGTCGAGTTATTCGAACTTGATGAAAATGACTTGTCAGCAGGCGCAGCTATCTACGAGGAACTGGGACTGGACAGTCTGGACAGTGTTGACCTTGTCGTTGCTTTAGAAAAGGAGTTCGACTTTAAAATTGCCCGGGACAGGGATGAAGAAAAAATCCGTGCCATGCGCACGCTCCAGGACATCTATGATTTTATCTCG
>JADFVM010000046.1 GCA_015222555.1 Pseudomonadota bacterium | reverse complement strand
GTAATGTCAAGCGTCACGGGATCAGGTAAAATATCGCAGGATGAGCCACTCCCGGTGTGGGAAAGTCTTACGTCGTTAATGGTTGCAATAACCTCTTTATAGTCTGAAATATCATCTGTCATATAAAGTGCCACCTGCCCTGAGCCGCTGCCATTTGTCATATCACCGTCACTGCTGCCGCAGGCATAGATAAAGACAGCAACAAAAGCTGAAATTATGCAGGTTAAAATAAAATGTTTCATTTTTCTACCCCCTTCTCGGATCTTCATTGATCGTCTATTTAAAGTTTATCCAAGGTAGGCTGTAAAGTCAAAAAAGACTTCCCGACTTTCAGACTCTCGACTTACTGACTAATCTTTTTAATCCCTTATCCCTGAAGGCCTTCCCGCCTTCCCGACTTCCCGACTCTCAGACTCTCAGACTCTCAGACTCCCCGACCCTTTTCTTTATCGCTCCAATAAAATATGCTGTGCATTTACTGTTTTTAATGGGACTCAGATGTGGTATAAAGATTTCTAAAAATTACTAAAGTGAGGCGTGGTGATGGATAAGTATGAATGTGAAGAGTGCGGTTATGTCTATAATGAGGCAAAAGGGGAGACCGGTCTCAATATCAAGAGGGGCACGACCTTTGAATCTCTGCCCGATTCTATAGTCTGCTCCGTCTGCGGGGCCTCTAAGAATAAGTTGGTCAAGTTATGAGCCTACCCAAAGCTTACACCCACCTTCATGAAATCAAGAGGCTCAAGGAGGAGTTTGAGGCCGACGGCAGGCACTGCATGCATATCTATCTCCCCGCCGATATGGCTGCAAAGGTGAGGGCGGAGCTTCGCGATTATTACAACAGGGACCCCGGCGAGTCGCTGATGACCCTCTTCGGCGCCTCCGTGGAATCGGTCGACGCCCCTGAACTCAAGTTCGAGGAATAGTCCCGATAGAGGCTTTTTCTATTGTTTTAAACAGTTCAGGCGGTAGCAGTTGTTGTGCTGTTTCAAAAAGTTCGCGCTCCTCAAAGCGGATATGCCTTTCAAGTATTTCACCAAAGTCCCTGAGTAAAGAAAGAGTACGTGCCGAGCGGTCGAGGACAATCTCGCGCAGCGCCTTATGCTCTTCATTCAACCGTTCGATCAACCCCAGTTCCCCGATAGCTTTCATAGGAGGCACTAAATACTCCTCTTCGATCCTGAAATGAGGCTCCAGTTCGCTCCGGAACTTTCTGTCAATCTCCTCCCATACCTCGGATGGAGAATGGCAGGATTTCCCCTCTGCGGCAAGACGCGCCCGACGTGCCAAAACGAGACCAAGGTGGTGGTCGGCAGAGAGCTTGTGAAGTTCAGGTATGCGTTTCATAAGAATTCCCCCGAAATAGGTTGCCAATGGCCCAAGGGAGGCAACATCAAAAAAATCCGTGCGCAAATATGGCGCCCGATGCAGCTGCGGCAAGAGAGATGAAAAGCAGGGCCAGGTGCAGTACATTCATCCTCTTGAAAACATCTTCTATCTCAAGACCGTCCCCCTTCTGACTGGCCAGCCTGTCAAGCAACCGCTTTATGATCAGCGGTTCAAGGCCGAAGAGCATTACCGTCCAGAATATCCAGACAATGATCATGAAAAGGAGTGACAGACTCTCGCCGGTAAAAATTACACGCTGGAGATCCATCATAAAGAACATGGCGAAGCCGGATATGCCGACAACAGCGCTGTAAATCCTTGCCGCAGGTGCGAAGCGATGTTCTATTCTCTGAAAGAGGAGCACCTTTTCCAGGGGATTCGGCATCTTTACGATCATCGGAAGTATGAGGAACGTGATAAACGCCAGTCCTCCGATCCAGAGGATGACGGTCAGAACATGGATTATGTGAAGAAGAGAAAATATCATAAAATATTTTATAAAAGATCAGTCATTTTGGAGCCTCACAACAATATCGGGGTAGACCATCTCTCTCAGCTTTTCCTCGACGTTCTCCATCGTGTACGCAGCGCTTACGCAAGATGAGCATTGGCCCCTCAGGGCAACAGCCACTTCATTGCCGACGATGTCGAGCAGCTCAATGTCGCCGCCGTCCTGGGCAAGCATCGGCCTTATCTCCTTCTCGATAGTCTCGGTAATCAGGGCGATCTTCTGCAGGTTGGTCATGGTTGGTTTTGCCCTGGATGCCTCCTCCTTAACGTGCGCCTCCTGCCCCTTCACCTTCCAGACCTTCTCTATTATATCCTCGATAGCAGGATGACAGGTCTGGCATGCACCACCCGCCTTGGTGTAGTTTGTAACCTCTTCGATGCTCTTGAGATTGTTTTCCATCACCGTCTTTTCAATCATTTTTTCATGGATGCCGAAACATTTGCAGATGAGGGGACCCTCCTCTTCCTCTATGTGCTTGAGGTCGATGCCGCGATAGTCAGCTATTGCCGCCTCAAGCGCCTCCTGCCCCATAACTGAACAGTGCATCTTCTCCTTGGGGAGACCGCCGAGAAAATCTGCGATATTCTGGTTTGTTATCTCCTCGGCCTCACTGACGGTCTTCCCGATTATCATCTCCGTAAGAGCCGATGATGACGCTATGGCGCTTCCGCAGCCGAAGGTCTGGAACTTGGCATCAACTATCTCCTGATTATCTTTATCTATTTTAAGCATCAGCTTCAAGGCGTCTCCGCAGCTTATGGATCCCACATCACCTATCGCATCGGCATCTTCAATAACACCCACATTTTTGGGGTTTAAAAAATATTCCTTAACTTTGTCCGTATATTCCCACATAAAAACCCTCCAGTTGTGGCCGCTTTGTCAAAAAATCAGGGGTTGTCCTTCGATTCTCCAAATTACAGGGATGTCACCTCAAAGAGCCCCGGATATTTATCCTCATCGAGGAGGATGGTCTTTACTTTCCCCTGCCAGAGTGAGTGGAATTCCTCCTTCTCGGCTTCGCTGGCCCTTCCCGATATGACAGAGCCTGCCAGTTCACCCATACGGGCGTTTTCCGGCAGGACTTTGGGATCATATACGACCTTCACCCGCTTTCCCGTATCTCTCCTTTCGAATATGAAGGCGTTCGCTTCAAAATTATGGTCATCAAAGGATAAAAGATTATACCTTCCATAGAGTCCGCCACCGAGACCGCGAAAGCCTGTTTCAGCGGCGGCGCCTGTAATGAGCGATATTACCTGCGACATAGGGCCGTAGGTGAGGTCTGAAACCTTCCCCTTAACGGTTACGATGATGTCTCCCCTGACAGGCGTTTCATCGCCGTAGAGGGCCTTAAGCCCCTTTGCTGTTATCTTATATGCGCCCGATACGGAAGGGCAGGAGTGACCCGCCATCTTTATAATATCGGCGAATTTGAAAACCATCTCCTCCCCTTCGTTCATCGCTCCCAGGGCATAGGAGAGCGGGTCTTTCACTCTTATCTCTTCGGCATCATCAAAAAAAGACTGTTTCCATACACTTTGACCTTCAGACATGATAGACCTCCATTCCTTGTCTCCTTGTTTTTGAATTGTTAGGTTAATGATAACAGAAGCCGTCAAAAGGTTTCATTGATACCGGTCAAGCAATGTAAAAATATCGGATTCTTTACATCCTGCATATTTACCGCATTGTTGAAAGAGGGGGATGTGCCCCTATTAAATTCGACTCTCAGACTCTTCTTACTCCCTGTTCCCCCTCCCCTCTCCCTTTTCCCCTATACCTTCTCCCGGATCTATTATGGTAAGAAAAAAACTTAGTCAAGTCTATAGAATTATGTCGGTTCAGTTATTTCTTGTCCTTCATTTCGCAATCCGCAATCCAATATCCGCAATTAGAATAAGCAATATGTGTCGCATATTTTACTTTTGAAATCGAGGGTTTAAAAAGAGATTGGAGGCGGAGGGTAGATGCGGCATAAACGTGTACTAAAAGCTTGAAAGGGGAGAGGCCGGAAAAATGAATTTTCCTCATCCCTGATCACTCACATTCCACAATATGGTTGCGCAACAATGCGCAATGATCTTTTTTTGTATTGCGCATTGTTGCGCAATACGATAAAATTCAATTTATATTTCGTTAAGGCACTTATCCGGGTTACGAGGCATGCTCTGATGATATCAATCAAAATTGACCAAAAAAAGGAAAAAGCGTTGAACCATTTACATGGTTTATTTGTAGAGGCCTGGACGTCACTGCAAGATGTTTCGCCGTCAGAACTGGACTATCTCCATCGATTTGCTTTCATCAGCACAATTGGAGCCTCTACCCGAATAGAAAACGCCCTTCTCACCGACCATGAAATAGAGTGGATTGATACTACCCTCAAGGAAGACAGCCAAGCAACATCTTTTGAAGCAAAAAAAGAGTTTATTGTGGACAAGCTTTTAAAGGACAGGGAAAGAAGTCTAGAGGAAGTTGCCGGTTGCCGGGAGGTCCTTGGTTCAGTTTACACTCAATATAAAGATCTTTTTCCTTTAACGGAAGCCTCTATCAGAGGGCTTCATCATGACCTTCTCCGTTACTACCCGGCAGCCGGGGGATATGCAGGAAGCTACAAAAAATCACCCAATCGGGTAATTTCTATTAATCACAGCACAAAAGAGGAGCGGGTCGTGCTTGAACCGGCTTCACCGGGGATAATCACAGAAACTGCCATGTCTGACCTCGTGGGCTGGTATAACGAAACATTAAGAGAGCATCCCCGGCCGTTACTCGTAGCGATAGAGTTTGTTTTCCGTTTTCTTGCCATTCACCCGTTTCAGGATGGTAACGGGCGACTCGGGAGAGCGCTTTTTCTTTTGGCGCTGCTTCAGAGTGATGATAAATACCTTGCCGGGATAACGCCTTACCTGGCAATCGACCGTCATATTGAAAAAAACAGGGCCAACTATTATAGCGTTCTCCATCGCACTTCAGAAGGGAAATTCTTTCCCCATCCCGGCAATTATGATTTTGTTCCTTTAGTAGAGTTTTTCCTTAAGGTGTTTGAAGATTCCCTATCAGACATCGATCTATACCGCAAGCGATATGCCGACATGTTGGAACTATCAGCATCGGCGGCAACTGTTTTTGAAGCCTTCAGGAATAATCCGAAAGAACGTTTACAGGTAGCAGAGCTTGTGCAAAACACTTCTCTTCCCAGAAGAACCATTCAATACGTCCTTAAAACGTTAACGGAAAAAGGTTTTTTACAGCGTCTCGGTAAGGGTGCCGGCAGCCGGTACCAGCTTGCTTTTTAGAAACTTTTCCAGCCTATCCTCGATAATCCTTGAGATATATTTGCCACGCCTGCCCCGTCTGACAGGAAACGGTCGCCGGCCCTGTTTTTCGGCCTTATGGCGGGAAGCTGGGTGTTCCCCACAGCTTTGACTTGACAATCACTGAACGTAGATGTAGCCTGAAACAATAATTGATTTTATAGATAGGGAATGTTTATGAAGAGTGATATCAACCATATTCTTGAAGAGGCTATGGAACTTTCGCCTGCTGAAAAGGCGGAACTGGTTACTTCGCTACTGTCAAGCATTGATGAACCTGACCGGGAAATAGACGCCCAGTGGCAAAAGGAAGTCGAGGACAGGGTAAAGGCCCATAAAAGAGGGGAAATTAAGGCCAGATCGCTCCAGGAAGTTCTTGCCAAATACCGTTAGTAATGGAAATAAGGATACTCGAAGCCGCAGAGGCCGAGCTGGACGATGCAGTAGAGTATTATAATGCAGAATCACCCGGCCTGGGAGATGAATTCCTCCTAGAGTTTATAAAGAGTGTCGAGCGAATAAAGAACTACCCCGATGCATGGCACCCATTCAGCAAAGCTACACGCCGGTGCAGGTTGAACCGCTTTCCATACGCCATCATCTATCATCCGCACAACGAAAATATAGACATCATCGCCGTTGCCTGCCTTCATAGAAGGCCAGGCTACTGGAAAAAGAGACTGAAATTTTAGTTTTTTTCTTTAGTCGTCTTTTTATCCGTTAGGGAGAGCACCCGGCTCTGACACCCGACTCTTAACTTACCGACTAATCCGCTAATCCTTAATCCCTCTTCCCTTACTCCTTTTCCCTTATTCTCTCTCCCTAAAAAGACTACCCGACTCTCAGACTATCGACTTACTGACTAATCCCCTACTCCATAATCCCTAATCCTCTACTCCTTCTCCCTTCTCCCAATCTCTTTCGACTCACCAACACTCGACTCCCCGACTTTCAGACTCTTTCGATTCTCCTCACTCCATAAAGGAGAAGGATAACTGTAACGGGTCAGCAGGCTTGGTAGCCTCCTTTGGCTCATCGGTAAAGCTGGAGATGCTGATGCCCAGCAGCCTCACCTTCTTTTCACCCGCTTCGGTGTTTCTCAGCAGCTCCCCTGCGTAATGCATGATCTCTTCGCTGCTCCTGGGCGGCTCATCTACGGTTACACTCCTCGTCACCTGTACAAAGTCGAAGTATTTGACCTTCAGCGTCACCGTCCTCCCGTATCTGCCGGCCTTTTCGAGCAGGCGGGCGATCTTTTCGGCAATGCCGGACAGGATGTCCGTCATCATATCGATGTTGTCCGTATCTTCGCTCAGTGTCGTCTCCTTGCCGATCGATTTCCTCACCCACTCTGAGACGACGGGCCTGTCGTCCAGGCCGTGGGCGATCTTGTAGAAGTAGTTTCCAGACTTCCCGAAGAGTTCAGTCAGCTTTTCAAGGCTGAAGCGTTTCAGGTCGGCCCCTGTCCTGATGCCCAAAGAGTGCATCTTTTCTTCCGTAACCTTTCCGACACCGAAGAACTTCCCCACAGGGAGCTTATCGATGAATCTCGCCGCCTTTTCAGGGGGAATCACCGTCATCCCGTCAGGTTTACGGTAGTCCGAGGCGACCTT
>JADFVM010000002.1 GCA_015222555.1 Pseudomonadota bacterium | reverse complement strand
CCGCCTCCAGCGCCTCACCGATACCATTAACAACACAGCCAAGGACAGAGACATTTAAAGGACTTTTAATATGTGCCAGACGCGTTTCTACTTCCTCTGCAACTTTTATAAGATCGATCTGCATCCTGCCGCAGGTGGGGCAAGAAATTACGTTAACTCCCTTTGACCTGATATGAAGAGACTTTAATATTTCATAACCAACCTTAACCTCCTCTACAGGATCTGCGGAGAGCGACACTCTAATGGTATCACCAATACCTTCAGCCAGAAGGATGCCGATACCAACAGCCGATTTTATGGAGCCTGAAAAGGCGGTGCCGGCTTCAGTTACACCCACATGCAAAGGATAGTCAACCCGATCGGATAGGAGTCTGTAAGCCTCCACCGTTTTTAAAACATCAGACGCTTTGAGAGACACCTTGATATTATTAAAACCAAACTCTTCCAGTATGCCAATATGGCTTAAAGCACTTTCAACCATCCCTTCAGCCGTGGGGTAACCATACTTTTCAAGGATCTCTTTTTCCAGGGAACCTGCATTGACCCCTATTCGTATAGAGATATTTTTTTCTCCTGCCGCTTCCACCACCTTTTCAATCTTGTGCCTGTCCCCTATATTCCCAGGATTAAGACGCAATCCGTGAACACCCTGCTTCACGGCCTCAAGGGCCAGCTTATGATTAAAGTGGATGTCCGCAATAATCGGGATATCGACCTTGTCGATGATTGCGCTGATTGACCTGGCATCGTCCATATTAAGAACAGCAAGACGCACGATCTCGCAGTCAACAATCTCCAGCGCTTTAATTTGAGACACCGTCGCTTCAACATTAGAGGTTTTGGTGTTGGTCATGGACTGAACAGAGACGGGCGCATCACCGCCAATATGCACATTTCCGACAACCACCTGCTTTGTTTTTTTTCGTTTTATCACTTGCAAACCATTAATTCCTAAAAGTTAGTTTCATTATCGCAATAACCCGTTAAATTATCAATGACTTTGAGATGTATAGCGTAGAGAAGCCTCTCTTTTCGCAACTTAAGATCTCCCATTTTTGTTATGCATCTCATGGCCTGGCTTTGATTAAAAAGAATGAAATAAGCGAGACAAAAAAACCTTGATGTATCTATACTGAATGGTATAACTTTATGTTTTTTTATGGTATAGTTTTTTATTTTTATTGATATTCATTTAAATCAGGGGAGGGGTTATGCCTACTAAATCACACATTAATGTTCAGGATCATTTTCTCAACCAGGCAAGAAGGGAAAAAATAGGGGTAAGGGTACTTCTAATGAATGGAAAAGACGTTGAGGGCCTCATCAAAAGCTTTGATAACTACTGTTGTGTCGTAGAGGGGAAGGGGGATATTAATCTCATATATAAACATGCCATAGCAGCTGTTTCACCCCTTGAGCCGGAAAAGATGAGAACTCTTATTTCCTTCTCAGAGAAATAAGTATCGCACTCTATTCTTAAAATTAGCCACCAACATTATATTTTGAAGAGGAATTATGGGTTTTAATAAACTGCTATCAGCTATAATCATTATTGTATTGACCTTCACATCCTACAATGCAGAGGCTGACTTGTTCGACACCAGGAAAATAGCCTTGCAAGTCTTTGAGGCTGGCGAAGTTAACTGGTCGGACATGACCGTCAGGGCCTCTGGAACAGGAATCCGCGACTCTAATATAAAAAATATTCCCGTTGCCAAACTCGGGGCTGAAAGGGCGGCAAAGATAGAGGCCACCAGGAAACTGGTTGAGACAATAAAGAAGGTAAGAGTCGACTCAACTTCAACGGTTGAGGACCATCTGACAACCTCTGAATATGTGAAGAGCAGAATTGAAACCGTCGCCAAGAGGGCCAAAATTGTGAGCATGAAAGTCAGTTCCGACGAAGTTGAAGTCATCGTTGAAGTCTCCCTGACAGGCCTGCTTTCCGAAGTTTTAATCTCTCAGACGAGCAAGCGTGATCTCCCTTCTGTAGGAGACGAAATATACACGGGACTTATTATTGATGCCACAGGCCTTGGGCTAAAACCTGTCATCTCTCCGAAAATACTTGACGAGGCACACAGAGAACTCTACGGCACCTCATTTATTTCCAAGGAATCTGCCATTCGGCAAGGCATTGCTGCCTATGAGAAAAAAATGTCAAGAGCGATGAAGAGCGATAGAGTATCGAGCAATCCCCTGGTATTGAGGGGGATTAGGGCTTCGGGAAACAACAGCAACATAATTATTTCACAAGCTGATGCACTGGCACTCAGAGATAAATCTACAAACCTGCGTTTCTTAGAAAATTGCAGGGTTATCATCGTTATTGATTAAGGGGATATCCCTGCTTAGTCTGGATTACATTAAACATCACAACAGACATGAATTCTTCTTTAATAATGCTCGGCGCCGTACTTTTCTTCTATTTTTTTGGTTACAGGTTCTACGGAAAGTTAATAGAAGATAAACTGATAAAACCGAGTGACGATCCAACGCCCGCCACGACGATGAGGGATGGCGTAGATTTTGTCCCGGCAAAAAAACCTATCCTTTTTGGTCACCACTTTGCCTCCATTGCGGGGGCCGGCCCGATTATCGGCCCTATAGTGGCCCTTGCCAGTTTTGGCTGGCTTGCTGCCCTTGGCTGGATTGCCATAGGCAATGTGTTTATCGGGGCAGTCCATGACTACCTCACCTTGATGATCTCCGTTCGAAACAAGGGAGCCTCTGTGGCCGATATCGCTGAACGGGCGATGAGCAAGCGGGCGAAGAATATCTTCTCCATCTTTTTATACCTGGCCCTCCTGCTTGTTGTTACTGTTTTCGGCATGGTGGGAGCAAAAACCCTCGTTGCCCAACCTGGTATGGTCATCCCCACATTCTTTCTTATCCCCGTTGCCATGGTTTTTGGCTGGGCCGTTTATGTAAAAAATTATCCCCTCATTCCTGCGACAGTAATCGTTGTGATGCTCAATATCGGCGCCATCTATGTCGGCTTTCATTACCCCCTTTCTCTCCCAGAGGAAAGCCTATTCGGATTAAAACCATTAAACCTGTGGTTTCTCATTCTCATGATCTATGCCGGCATCGCTTCTGTTCTGCCCGTTAACATCCTTCTGCAACCGAGAGACTATATTGCGACATTTAATCTCTATGTGGCCATGTTTCTTGGCTTTATTGCCATCCTTTTTGTCCGGCCGGAAATGCACGCACCACCCATCATCACCACCTTTTCCGATTCAAAAGGTCCTATCTGGCCCATGCTTTTTGTGCTCGTTGCCTGCGGTGCCGTTTCCGGCTTTCACAGTCTTGTATCCAGTGGAACCACATCCAAACAGATGAGCAGTGAAAAAGATGGGAAGGCGATAGCCTTTGGCGGTATGCTTCTTGAGGGAACACTTGCCGTCATGACGCTGGTCATGGTGGGGGCCGGTCTCTACTGGGTTGCTCCTGCCGGTAGTGGCATCGATATGGGAAGATATGGAATTAGAGAGGTGTTGACTTCGGGTGGCTGGGTTGTCGCCTTTGGAAATGGTTTTGGCAGTGTTGTCAGTGAAATGCTTCCCTTTGTCGGCTTTTCCATCGCTTCCATGATCGCCATGACAGCATTAAAAACTTTCATACTCACAACTCTCGACTCATCCACCCGGATTGCCAGGTTCATTATAGAAGAGTCCCTTGGCAAGTCGAGTCCAATATTTGCAAATAAATATGTTGCCCTTTTACTGGTTATTGTTCCCTCATATCTTCTTGGTACGTCCAGCGGGTATACGAAAATATGGCCTGTTTTTGGCGCCACTAACCAGCTCATTGCCGCCCTGGCGCTCATGGTAGTATCGACCTATCTGGTTGGAGTAAGGAAACCGGCAAAATTCACACTGATTCCAGCCATATTTATGATTGTAACAACCATTGCGGCACTGGCCTGGCAGGCCCTTGAATTTTTTACGGGCGTAACGCCCAACTATTTCCTGGGTTATTTGTCCATCATACTAATATTACTGGCACTCTTTGTAGGATATGAAGGATTTTCCGTTTTCTATCGCCTTGAAGGCAAAAAGAAAGAAGAAGCCTTAGCTGAAATATAAAAAAGCCTTTTTGTATAATTTCCGGATATCTGACGTGCATCCTGTTGCCCCCTCTTTTAATTCCCCCCTTACTCAGGAAACCAACCTTTCAAGAAAGTTATACCTTCACCGCATATAGATACTGACATTTACTTCAATACCTGCCATAATTTTAAAAGCAACGGCCCAACAGACAAACCACCAAGTCATCATTCATGAAACGCAAAGAATATAAGACAAACCCTCTCTTTCAAGTATTCCTTAAAATCAAATACGCCTTCCTTGGGAAGTTTCTTCCCAGCCCTCAACCGGAAGGACACCACCCGGGCTTTATCCTCATTCAGATTGATGGTATCTCTTATCCGGTTTTGGTCAAAGCGATGGAAAAGGGATATACACCAACAATGGCAAAACTTATAAATAAAAATGGCTATAGGCTGTCTCACTATCAATGCCCTATGCCGAGTAATACGCCCTATGTACAGGCAGGCATGATGTATGGCTACAATAAAGGGATTCCCGGCTTCAGGTGGCTGGAAAAAAAAAAGGGCCTCTCCGTGACATTTAAAGAAGCATCTTCTGCGGCACTTATAGAAGAAAGGATTTCAAAGAAACGCATCGGCATCCTAAAAGGCGGGAGCAGTTATCTCAACCTCTTTACAGGGGGTGCAGAGCGTTCCGTCTTTACCTTAAGCACCTTTGCCGCATCAAACCTCCTAAAGAAAAAGAAACTGCCACAGCTTGACATATTTATTCTCTTTTTCCTTTATGCATCCAACCTGGTCAGAACATCAGCCTATATCATTATAGACTTATGCCTGGAGATTTTTGAGTGGATTGCAGTTTTATTACTACGGAAAAAAAGAAGAAGGGAAGGGATCTTTCCTCTCATAAGACTTATAAACAATGTTATCTGCAGAGAGGTTGAAACTGCCGGCGCCATGACGGACATCATCAGAGGCGTCCCTTCCGTGCATCTCACCTATAACGGTTATGATGAGATTTCACACCACAGGGGCCCGGAGTTTACCGGCTCCTTAAGAGTCTTAAGAGGCATCGACAGAAAGCTGAAAAAAATAATCCATGCCACCAACAGCGGCAAAAAAAGGAAATATGACATCTACATCTTCTCAGATCACGGCCAGACAGCCTCTACACCCTTCCTGCACAAGTATGGCGAAACGCTGGCCCACTTCATACAAAAAACAACACCTGAAGAACTTGAAATTATGGAATTCAATTCCCCACAGGAAGTGGTTCTCTATGAGGGGCGAAAGTATATGAACGAACTCGCCCTTCTAACCTTAAACGTGCCCCGACTGCTTTATAACCTCTTTGATATTGTCCGTGCCTGGTCATTAAAAAATGAGCCCAAAGCCCTCCCTTTTTTATGGAAGGAAGAGAAAGAGCAGGTCTTCGTAAACGATTCAGGCCCGCTTGCACATATCTATTTCAACTTCAAAAAAAATAAAATTCCCTTTGAAGAGATCGAAACTAAATACCCTGAGTTTGTTAAATCGCTTTTAAGCCATGAAGGTATTGGTGTTGTAACGGCTCATTCCTCGAGTGGAAAACCAACTATTGTCAAGTGGGACAAACACTTAAAGGAAGAGGATAAAGAACAGTTTTTGAGGTTGGCAGACGATGAAAATGCCGGGGATATTATTGTTCAGGGCGCCTTCGATGGGAAGGAGATAATCAACTTCGAAGAACAGTTAAGCGGCCATGGCGGGCTGGGCGGTGGTCAGAACGAGCCCTTTTTCCTTCTGCCGCCAGACTCTCTTTTAGATCCTTCCTCAATTAATGACCCAAAAGACCTTTATCATTTCTTTTTTGAGAACTATACAAAAAATGTTATAAAAAGATAGTAATACAGAGATTTTGCATAAAAAAGAAACTGCCTTTTAACTGAAAAAGTCTACCGTAAAAAATGGAGATAGATAACTCTTGGGGAAAAAAGATAGATTAAAGGGAAAAATCGGCCTCTCAGCATTTCTTCTTTTTCTCGTGCTGGCCACTGGAACAATCGGCTATACCCTCATCGAGGGCTGGGACCTTTTTGACTCTTTTTATATGACGCTTATCACGATGACAACGATAGGTTACACCGAAGTTCATTCACTCTCAAAGGCAGGGAGGTCTTTCAATATATCGCTCATCATCTTTGGCGTAGGCGTTGTTGCCTATACGGCCAACAATTTGATCAGGTTTGTACTTGAAGGTGAAATTCAGAAGGCTATGGGGAGGAGAAAAGTGGAAAAAATGATCCAAAACATGAAAGAGCATTATATCGTATGCGGATATGGCAGAATGGGAAGCATCATCTGCCGGGAGTTGAAATCCGACAAGGTACCTTTCGTTGTCATTGAAAAGGAACCTGTAGTGCTTGATGCCGATGATGACACCCTCATCATTGCCGGAGATGCAACAAAAGATGATTTGCTGAAAGAAGCAAACATAGACGCGGCAAAGGGGCTCATCTCTGTTCTGTCTTCAGATGCAGATAATCTCTATGTTGTACTTAGCGCAAGAGGTCTCAATGCAGGCCTTCAAATTGTCGTAAGGGCCGGGGATGAAGATGCTGAGCTAAAATTATTGAGGGCAGGCGCTGACAGAGTCGTTTCCCCCTATCACATTGGCGGATTGAGCATGGCCCACAGTGTTTTAAAACCATCTGTCGTTGAGTTCATAGAGGTTGCCACCAGAGGCGGCAATCTGAATTTGCAAATGGAAGAAATAGTTGTCCGCCAGGGATCAAAGTATGTGGGCTTAAAACTGGATGAAAGTAATATCGGTAGAGACCTGGGTATTATCATCGTAGCGATTAAAAAGGCGGAGGGAATGAATGTTAACCCTTCCAGTAAAACAATCGTAGAGGCCGGAGATACTCTCATCGCTTTAGGTGAATGGGACAAGCTGACAATACTGGAAGAAGCAGCGCAGGGAGCGTAGAGATATAGTCAAGATTACAGGATTGAATGGATTTGCGCCTGGAATCCCTCCTGTCCTTTCTGCTAAAGAATGATTCATAGTAAAAAAACATATCAAGAAAAAGGGGCGTGCGCTTAACAAATAGAGCGATTTAACTCTGCCTATAAAGCTGGCATGAGTTTTGCTTTATAACCACGACAGAAATAAATTTTGCTAAAAGGAGGCAACAGTGACAAAAGATCAACTGGTAGAAAAGATTGCAGGTGATGCAGGGATAACAAAGAAGGAGGCGCAGTCTGCTCTGAAATCAATAACATCAGGGATATCAGGCGCACTGGCAAAAGGTGATAGCCTAAGCCTGGTAGGGTTTGGCACTTTCTCTGTATCCCAGAGGGCAGCCAGGACGGGAAGAAATCCTCAGACGGGAGCAACCATCCAGATAGCGGCAAGTAAAGGAGCAAAGTTCAAGGCCGGCAAAACACTGAAAGAGGCCGTGAATTAACCTGATTTTAGCAGTTTAACAATAAAAAAGGCGGGGGAATTTCCCCGCCTTTTTTCATACTTTTTATTTAACTTCTGCCAGCGCCTTTGTGTTTCATCTTTTTGCTGCCGGCATAAAAGTGATCCTTTATGTATCCGCGCTTCTCTTTCAGGTCTTTCTTCTCGCATTCTTCATCTAGTTTAAGTTCCGCATCCAAAATGACTTCCTGATCCTTTTCTTCAAACTCTTCTTCCTTTTCTAACATATTCCCTCCTTGCTGATTAATGCGATTTGTTTTAGGACTCTTTCTCTTATATCAATCGGCCTTTCTCCTGGTGTCAGCACTTTACCATTCATGATAAGCGTGGTCAGTATATCGGTCATTTTCCCACCACACTTACAAGGGCTCTCCTCCCCGGGATAAGGGACAACCTGGCGGTAAAGACACCGGTTACATCTCAGCAGGCTCTTGGAGCCCGACTTTTTCCCTCTTTTTGCTATGGGGACACCGTTTATCTCCATTATATCAAGGGAAAAATCGACGACAGGCGCCGCAGATATGGCTGTTCCTACACCATAGGCATCCACAAAAGGATTAAGCTCTTTAATAGAGTATTCATCCAGCCCCCCGCTGGCAACGAGCTTAACATGACTGTAGCCCCTTAGATCGAGTTCCCATCTCACTTCCTGAAAGATCTGGCCAAAATTTCCTCTTCTTGACCCTGGTGTATCAAGGCGGATTGCAAAGAGATCCTTTCCCAGGGCCTCGGCACAATTTAAGGCCTCAAACTTTTCATCTAAAAGTGTATCCACAAGAGCAACCCTTTTTATGACAGGATTGATAACTTCATGAAAAGCCTTTGCCGCAGAAACCGTATCCCCCATGAGCAGGATAAGAGAATGAGGCATTGTTCCCACTGGTTCAACACCAATCAGTTCTGCACTTTTAACGACAGCGACACCATCACAGCCTCCAATGAAGGCACTCCGCTCTATCATTGGAGAAATAGCCGGATGCATACGCCGCGCGCCGAAAGAGATGACCTGCCTTTCACCGGCCACTTTTTTACACCTGGCCGCCATGGTTGCAATCCCTGAGGATTGACAAATGAAGCCGAGGAGTGCCGTTTCAAAAGCACCGAAATCACAATAATTCCCTTCAAGCTCCATAACAGGCTCAAAGGCCCTGAAAAGGCTCCCTTCGGGAAGGGACCTGACACTTACCTTTTCCCCTTCAAGCAACCGCGCTGTTTCTTCCATTCCGGCAAGGACCCCCCATTCCCAGTCTTTGGGCAATTTCTTTGCCCTGAATTCCATTTTAACTTTCTTATCAACCCCTTTAGCCTTTAAAACCTCGAGGGTCCTGTCAAAATAGATGTCCGTCACTTTGCCGCGTTTGATGTCATCAAAGCTTGCCGTATGGAATTCCTTTTTACTCATAACACCTGCTTAAACAACATTAACATTTAAAATATTTTTCATCTGCTT
>JADFVM010000322.1 GCA_015222555.1 Pseudomonadota bacterium | reverse complement strand
TCCGACTTTCGTCGGCAGCGTCAGATGTGTATAAGAGACAGCTCTTATAAATAATAAGAAAGGACATGCAAAAGGGGGATTGTGCCATACGACCACATACAGATAGATGAGGCAAGAAAAACACGACTGTTAATGAACGAACCAACTGTTCCTAAATGTATCAGATAAACCGGGACAAGTCAACATGCTTGGATAAAAAATTTGACACGTCGAAGTAACGAGATATGTCATGAAACTTAAAAGACTGGTATAAGAACTGACACCAGAGCCAATTCCACTTCACCCGGATAAATAGATCGACCAGCCATCACCATATAAAAATGATATTGACTACGGGTACTATCATAAGAGAGAATGCCTTCTCGACATACAATTTATATGATAACAACAAAAGAATCACCACTTAATACAAAAATAACCTGGAGACAATTATAATTTGGAAATCAACACCAACACATTACAAAAATGCCTGACGGGCTTTAAAACAAAAAAACTGCTTGTCATAGGCGATCTAATACTTGATGAATTTATCTGGGGTAAGGTGAGAAGAATTTCTCCTGAGGCACCTGTTCCTATCGTAGAGGTTGAAAGTGAAGATTTGCGCCTTGGAGGATCGGCAAACGTTGTCAACAACCTGACTGCACTTGGATGCAAAGTCAGCTTATGCGGCGTCATCGGAAAGGATGATAACGGAGATAAGCTTCTTCAAATACTCAAAGGTATGGATGTTGACTGTAGAGGTGTTGTTATCAAGGAAGACAGACCAACGGCAATCAAGACAAGGGTGATTGCGCAACACCAACAGATCGTCCGTTATGACAGAGAAAAGCCTTCCCCAATAAGTGAATATTCCAGGAATAAAATAATTAATTATATCAAAGAAAATATGACCGATATAGATGCAATAATACTATCCGACTATGACAAAGGGGTAATCTCAAAGGAACTTCTTTCAAGCATCATCCCTCTCATAAATAAAAAGAACATACCCATCGCCGTTGACCCGAAACCTGTAAATTTCACCTTATATCAGGGGGTAACTGTAATCACACCCAATCATCATGAAGCAGCCGAAGCGGCTGGCAAGAGTGCCGAGACTAAAGAGAATGTGAACGCTGTGGGTGTAGCGCTTCTGGAAAGCAACAAAACAGAGTCCGTGCTCATCACGAGAGGAGAAAATGGCATGTCCCTATTCGAGAGGGACGGACAGATCACCCACCTGCCAACTAAGGCGCGCGATGTCTACGATGTCACCGGCGCCGGGGATACCGTCATTTCAGTCATGGCCCTGTCTCTGGCTAGCGGTGCAACCCTTAAAGAAGCATCCGTCATAGCCAACCATGCTGCCGGCATTGTCGTTGGTAAACTTGGAACAACGCCGGCCACCATTGATGATCTGGCAGAGGAATTTGGAGTTAATTTATGATTAAAAGCATGACAGGTTATGGACAGGCAACCTTCTCATCCAGGAACAACACCATTATATCTGTTGAGTTGAAGAGTGTTAACCACAGGTATCGTGATATCAGCATAAAACTTCCGATAGTATTAAGTGCCATGGAAAGGGAAATTAAAAAAAGAATTGAATCGCTTGTTGAAAGGGGCAAAGTCGACGTCTATATCAACGTTGATATACCCGTTGATTCAGAAACTGCCTATGAGATTAACATGCCACTGGCAAAAAGCTACACTTCGGTCTTAAACAAACTCAGCGAAGAGCTTAACCTTGATACCAATCTTAAAATAGCCGACATCGCCTCTGTAAACAACATCATACAATTAAGAAAGCTCAATGAAAGTGACATCCCTCAGGAAGAGTTATTAAAACCTGTAGATGACGCATTAAAAGCCTTTGATGAAATGAGAACATGCGAAGGGCGGACGTTATGCAACGATATCGAAAGTCGTCTTTCAAACATCCTTTCAATAACAGACAAGATTTTTGACATGCAGCCTGACGTTATAAAAAACTATGCTGAAAGACTGAAAAAGAGAGTAAAAACATTAACGGATGGCATAGAACTGGACGAATCAAAATTAATCCAGGAAGTTGCAGTCATGTCTGACAGATGCGACATAACTGAAGAAGTTGTCCGGCTAAGAAGTCACATAAGCCAGTTCAACAAATTACTCAATACAGACACAGGTGCTGTTGGAAGAAAGCTTGACTTCCTTCTGCAGGAAATGAACAGAGAGGTTAACACCATAGGCTCCAAAGGCAATGATTCCGATATTTCAAGGCAGGTAGTTGACATGAAAGCTGAGATAGAAAGAATCAAGGAGCAAGTCCAGAACGTAGAGTAAAAAGGGAAATTAAAAATAGAGAAAAATGAAATGAATAGAGAGACAAAAAGAAAGGGTATCCTTTTCGTGATATCAGCGCCATCAGGTGCAGGCAAGACAACGCTTTGCGCTGAAGCCATGAAAATATTTCCAGATATAAGGATGTCAGTGTCATGCACGACAAGAAAGATGCGACAGGGAGAAATAGAGGGAGTAGATTATAACTTTATCAATCATGATCAATTTAAGAACATGATTAAGAAGGGTGCTTTTGCTGAATGGGCTGAGGTCCACGGTGAAATGTACGGCACATCTGTAGAAACGATCAGAAAAGCAGAAGCAGAAGGTATTGACCTCATTCTGGACATAGACTGGCAGGGAGCAAAACAGATCAGGGAAAGCCTTAACACAGGCGTCTACATATTTATTCTTCCACCCAATATTGCTGAGCTCGAAAAAAGACTGAAAGGCAGAGGAAAAGATACTGAGGAAGTAATAAAGAGACGGCTCAACAATGCAAAGAGGGAGATAGAACATGCCCATTCCTATGATTACAATATCATCAATGACAACCTCAAAGAATCTGTGACCTGCCTCAAATCAATTATTATTGCTGAGAGATGCCGTCCTGCAGGTCATAACAGTATATAAGCGATTTATAAGGGGAAAGAGGAAATTTTGTGCCTATCGAAAATTACTCTTTCTCTTTACCCATAAATAGCATATAATCTCGAATAAATGGAGGTTTTTAATGGCGCGCGTAACTGTAGAAGATTGCATGAAACATGTAAAGAACCGATTTGAACTGATTATGGTAGCCTCAAAGAGGACAAAACAACTTGTAGATGGATCTAAGTCCAGGATTGAAAACAAAGGAGGAGACAAGCCTCATGTTCTGGCCCTTAGGGAAATTGCAGCGGGGAAGATAAAAATTAAAGAAGATTCATAGGGTCAAAGAACTAGCCACTCTCTCATCCGCACGACAACACCGCTATTCTTCCTTATATTTTAATTCCTTTCCGGTTATTAGTGAAGTTCAAGAGATTTCTAAGGCCGGAAAAATCCATCAAATAGTTGCATAACAACTGTTTCATCAACAATACTCTCGATCTTCTCCCAGCGAGGAGAAGGGGTAGATGTAAATAATTAAGGGTGTGCTCCGTGGTCAGATTTAATGACATCCTCGAGAAGACAGAAAAATACAATCCCACCGGAGACTTATCCATTGTTAAAAAAGCCTACGTTTTTTCCGCGAAGGCGCACCAGGGACAGAACAGATTATCTGGAGAGCCCTACCTGAACCACCCCCTTGAAGTTGCAAATATCCTCACTGATCTAAAAATGGATATCCCAACCATCGCCACGGCCCTTCTACATGACACAGTGGAAGATACAAAGGCAACACTTGAAGAAATAGAATCTCTTTTCGACTCTGAAATAATGTTTCTCGTGGATGGTGTCACAAAAATCAGCAAAGTCGTTTTCACATCAAAAAAAGAGAGAGAAGCTGAGAGTTACAGAAAGATGCTCATCTCTATGGCAAAAGACATACGAGTCGTCATAGTCAAGCTGGCAGACAGGCTTCACAATATGAGAACGCTTCAATACATGCCCCCGGAAAAAAGCAAGATCATCTCACAGGAGACTCTTGATCTATATGCACCTCTTGCAAACAGGCTTGGCATCGCATGGATAAAGTCAGAACTGGAAGACCTCTCACTTCGATATCTTCAGCCGGACATCTACAAGGAAATTACAAAAAAAGTAGCAAAGAAGAAGAAAGAAAGAGAAATATATATTCAGGAAGTTAAAGAGATTATTGAAAAAGAACTTGCAGACAACAGAATCCAGGGAGCGGTTAGCGGCAGGCCAAAACATTTCTACAGCATTTATAAAAAAATGGACAGACAGGGCATTGACTTTGAGCAGGTTAATGACCTTATCGCCTTCAGGATTATTTCAGCGGATATCAAAGGCTGCTACGAGGCCCTTGGAATTATTCACTCCATCTGGAAACCTGTCCCAGGAAGATTTAAGGATTACATTGCCATCCCAAAGGGGAATATGTATCAGTCCCTGCATACAACAGTAATCGGCCCCCATGGAGAGCGCCTGGAGATACAGTTAAGGACTGAGGAAATGCATAAAGTAGCCGAAGAAGGGATTGCCGCGCACTGGAAATATAAAGAAGGCAAGGTAAGTGGCGATAAAGACGATAAAAGATTTTCATGGCTGAGGCAGATGCTTGAGTGGCAGCAGGACATGAAAGATCCTCAGACCTTTATGGAAAGTTTTAGAATCGATCTTTTCACTGAAGAGGTCTATGTGTTTACCCCTCAGGGAGATGTCATTGAACTACCCGTTGGATCCACACCCGTTGATTTTGCATTCAGAATACATTCAGACATCGGAATGCACTGTGTAGGGGCGAAAGTAAACAATACCATTGTCACCTTAAAATACGTCCTTAAAAACGGTGACACGGTGGACATCATGACGTCTAAAAGTCACTTCCCCAGCAAAGACTGGCTGAGGTTTGTTAAAACAACCAAGGCCAGGACGACAGTCATGCAGTACATCAGAAAGGAAGAAAGAGAAAAAAGCATTGATGTGGGCAAAGACATCTTGGAAAAGGAGTTTAAAAAGCGAGGGAAATCTTTTTCCAAGGTATTAAAAACCGAAGAATTAAAGGAAGCAATGAAGTCTTTCAATCTGTCTACACCTGAGGATCTTATGTCATCTATGGGGTATGGGAAAATCATACCAAGACAGTTTTTTGAAAAACTCTATCCCTCCGAAAAGGCAGCTGAATCAAAGAAAAAGAAATCCAAGCTCGATAATTTTATTGAAAAAATATCTCGCCGCCAGAAAAATGTTGTTGAAATAAAAGGAATTGACGATCTTCTCGTCAGACATGCCAAATGCTGCAACCCCATTGCAGGCGAAAAGATTATCGGCTTCATAACCAGAGGAAGGGGCGTTACTGTCCACAGTGCTGACTGTTCTTATGCATTGGAAAGTGACCCTGAAAGGCAAATAGCACTTCAATGGAGTAAAGATGCCGTACTTTCCCGACCTGTTAAAATTAAAGTCAGCTGCAAGGATGAAAAAGGGCTTTTGGCAAATATGAGTGCGACTATTACGGGAGAAAAAGCAAATATTTCAAGCGCCCAGATCAATACAAAAACGGCGAAGGCACATTGTATATTTGAGGTCACGGTGGAATCACTTACTCAGTTGGAGAAAGTAGTTAAAGCGTTGCAAAAGGTAAAAGGGGTGTATAGCGCGGAAAGAGTTCTTAATTAGCACCTTAGAAGTTATTTTCTGCGTTTTTCTGGCAGAAAATAACTTCGTGAAGGTACTTACACCCCTCAAGGGGGTACTAAAAAGAGTCCAGTTCATCTGGGCTAGCTTAAGGAGAGAAGATGCAGAAAAAAGTAATAACAAGTGATGAGGCGCCATCTGCTATTGGGCCCTACTCTCAGGCCATTAATGCGTCAGGATTGATTTTTGTATCCGGCCAGATACCGCTGGATCCATTAACTGGCAATGTTGTTGAAGGGGGGATTGAGCGACAGACCGAAAGAGTAATGAAAAACATAGAGGCCATACTCATATCAGCCTCATCAGGGTTGGACAAGGTGGTTAAAACAACGATTTACTTAAAAGATCTCAATGACTTTAACGCCGCCAATGATATTTACGGTGCTTACTTTAAGTCTAGTCCTCCTGCCAGAGCGACAGTTGAGGTGAGTAATCTTCCAAAGAATGTATCAATTGAAATTGACGCAATAGCTATTGCAGATTAAGCAGCCTTTGTAACAAGGCCGGATCTGATGCAACGGGTACAAACCTTGATTCTCTTAACACGTCCCCCTATGAGCGCCTTAACAGACTGAAGGTTGACCTGCCATGTTGTTTTGGTTTTATTGTGGGCATGACTCACGTTGTTACCGGCCATACGTCCCTTACTACAGATTTCACATACTTTTGCCATCTACATTTCTCCTTCAAAATTTCAAACAGAAAAGATAACACAGATGATGTGATTTTTTCAAGAAAAAAGAGATCTGATAGCCAACTTAAAACGCATTACCTTTACGAAAAAACTGATCAGGCAACCTTTTTCGTCATAAGTTCTTCCTCAGAATATCTGCAGCGCTCACAGATGTGATCTTCTGCCCTGCCGCACATCAGACAACTGACGCCATACCTATAGTCCCTCAACGGCCCACCACAATGCTTACATTTGGCCGTCTGTTTCAGAGTATTTTCTTTTTTTAATTTATCTATCATTTTATCCCCCTTCCACTGATTGGATAGACTTTTAGTTAAAAAGTTTCAACATTACGCTATTCACATTATGCACAAAAAACATCTTTGATTATGGTTCAAGAAATAGGTTTAAACTGTTTTTATTTGACTAAAGATCATTCATAAAATAGAATTCATCGCTTGCAAACAAAACGAGGAGATCCATAATGAAGTATTCTAAAAGCCTCATCCCCACATTAAGGGAAACACCTTCCGATGCTGAAGTGATAAGTCATCAACTGATGTTAAGGGGCGGTTATATACGAAAAGTTGCTGCAGGTATTTACACCTACCTGCCGTTAGGGTTCAAAGTGCTTAAAAAGGTCGAAAAAATTGTCCGGGAAGAGATGGAGAATGCAGGCGCGCAGGAACTTCTCATGCCCATGGTTGTCACCGCCGAACTGTGGGGAAAAAGCGGCCGATGGGATCTCTATGGCAAGGAATTACTCAGGCTAAAGGACAGACACGCGCGGGACTTTTGCCTGGGCCCCACACATGAAGAAGTGATTACCGAGCTTATGGGTACGGAGATCAGGTCCTATCGTGACCTGCCAATGAACCTGTTCCAGATACAGACAAAATTCAGAGATGAAGTAAGACCTCGTTTCGGCCTCATGAGAGGAAGAGAGTTTGTCATGAAGGATGCCTACTCCTTCCATACGACAGATGAAGATGCCGAGCGGGAATATATGAACATGTTCGAAGCCTACAAAAGAATATTCGAAAGATGCGGTCTGAAATTCAGGGCCGTTGAAGCAGATACCGGCTCGATAGGCGGAAGTTTCTCTCATGAGTTCGTCGTTCTGGCTGAATCTGGAGAAGACGCTGTCGCTTCATGCGACACATGTGACTATGCCGCCAATGTGGAAAAGGCCGTTGCAAAGAGCAAACGCTATCTGCCGCCTGAGGAAGTAACGCCGCAGGCAATAGAAAAAGTTTCAACGCCGGGGAAAAAGGCCGTCGATGAAGTGTCGGCATTTATGGGAGTGACGGAAGATAAGCTGGCAAAAACTCTCATCTATCTGGCCGATGGCAATGCCGTCGTTGCATTAATCAGAGGAGACCATGAGCTGAATGAGATTAAGCTCAAAAATATTATGGGCTGCAGCGAGCTTGAACTGGCCGACCCGGAGACGGTCCAGAAAGTCACAAAAGCCCCCTCAGGATTTGCAGGGCCTGTTGGCCTCAAGGATGTAGAGATCTATGCCGACCACGCCATCGAGGTCATGCATAATTTCATCACCGGTGGCAATGAAAAAGATGTACACCTTAAAAACGTCAACAGGGACAGAGATTTTTCTGTTACTGGTTTTTATGATCTAAAAACGGTTGTTACAGGCGATGAATGCCCAAGATGCGAAGGAAAACTTGAGATACACCGGGGAATTGAAGTGGGGCATATCTTCAAGCTGGGCACAAAATATTCCGAGGCTATGGGTGCAACATTCCTTGATGCTGACGGGCAGGAGAAACCGATGATCATGGGCTGTTATGGCATCGGTGTGGGAAGGACGGCGGCGGCGGCCATAGAACAGAACAACGATGACAACGGCATTGTCTGGCCCATGCCCCTGGCTCCCTATGAAGTGCTTATTACAACACTTAACCCAAAAGACGATGAAGTGAGAGAGTTGTCCGAATCGATCTACAGTTCACTCAGGAAGAAGGGGGTTGAAGTGTTATGGGATGACAGGGATGAAAGACCCGGTGTTAAGTTCAAGGATGCCGATCTTATCGGTATACCGGTGAGAGTGACGGTAGGAGCAAGGGGGATCAAAGAAGGAAAACTGGAAGTTAAACTCCGTTCCGAGAAGGATGCCAGAGCAGTAGCTACATCAGAAATTGCAGATGCTATTGAAGGCATAATTAAAAACTGGACAGACAAATTATAACAGAGAGGCCCAACCTTATATTTCAAACTATTGTCATCTCAGTTCGCGTCAGCTTGCCTTTAGTGTTTTAAACTCTCCTGTCTCTACACTTACTCGCGCTCAATCCTGTTCCAGTCTATCTTTTTGATCATCGGTGCAGCAATAGGCCTCTTGTGAAGGGCTTTACAACATCGGTTATGAAGGGTCTCGCTTCTTTAGATTCTTCAAGAGTCCCCGTCGATCATTACAGATCACCTTAACATGAAGGACATTATTCCTGTTAACTTCAATGCTTTCTTTTAATTCCGTCGGGTATTTAGAGCCCACCCAAAAAGCCATAACACCTTGGAATATATAGACTAATTGATAGTTTTATGGGATAATAATGGGGCGCTTTCCCCATCCATTACTCACATCGGATCAGCTTTTAATGCTCTTGTCTGACAATGTTTGTGACAACTCTAAAGCGGTTGAAACCTTTGGTCTTCAGTTTAAGAAATTTAGCGAGGAAGTGAAAACGATTGTCGCGAAAAAGTGATAACTTTATTTATCTTTCAGTGCTCTCTGCTGACTTCTCCCTTAAAAACGATGGTTATAGCTTTTTCCTCTACTAAGCAATTTCAACAAGCCTGATCTGGAAGGTGAGCGTTTTACCGGCTAATGGATGATTTGCGTCAACAGTAATTGAGTCATCATTAACTTCTTTGATCTGTACCTGCATTACGGAACCGTCTGGCGCATTTGCCTGAAGCATCATACCAATCTCGGGGGATAACTCTGCAGGCAACTGTTCCCTTTTTACAGTAGTTACCATCTCAGGCATTGCGTTACCATAGGCATTATCTGGCGATAAGGTGACCGTCGTTTCGTTTCCCACTTGCATCCCTAAAACGGCCTTTTCAAAACCGGGAATAACCATGTTCTGGCCAAGCGTAAATTCAAAGGCCTCACTGCCCTCTGAAGAGTCAAATGTTTCACCGTCTTCCAGTGTCCCTGTATAATGAACCTTTACCTTATCTCCATCTTTTACTTCTGCCATTCTTTCCTCCTTTATCTTTTATTCTGCAACAAAAAAGCCCACATCCAGCCCTTTGAAGCGAATATGGTCAAAGACAAACTTTTCAAGAGAAATCCTACTCTCAATTCATTTATTGAGGAGCAATTTTCTGCCTCCAAAGGCAAGTTTATTTTTTTATTAAGATAGTTGTCAAGAAAATTCAGGTGACAGGTCAATGAGATTAGTGGAGCCCACCCTTTACAATTTTTTATTGTTACAGAAAAACATTTCCTATCCCAACGCAAGAAATCTCATTTTATAGCAATATAGTCTGCATTAAACAGTCAAAGTTTTCATAGTTGTATGAAAAATTTGACTGTTTTTAAAGCGGGTTCCTTTTCGCTTAGAGATAAACATCATTATCATTCAAGCAATAAAACATAAATATGACCAGAGAATACGGTCTTTCCAGTATTACGGGAAAAATTCTTCAGATTACTCTACAAATAGGTATGGATTTTGCTGTTTATATTTGTTCTAAACTTTATTACACATTTAAAAAAAGAGGTTTGAATGAAAAACAGAAAACTTGTAAATAACTTTTTGACCTTCATTCTTGAAAAATTTGAAGATGTTTCCGATATTATTTTTGCACCGGGCAAACTGCCCCAGGTGGAAATAAGCGGTCAACTGGTCAATGTGCCAATTGCTACCGTAAAAAACATGCTTCTTCCTTATCAGACTGAGTTGATTGCCCTTAGCCTTCTCAATAATGACAAAACACTTATCAATAAATTATTAGACGATGGTTCTGTCGATCTCTCCTATGCCCTTCAGAGAAAGGCAAGATTCAGGGTTAATATCTTTTCTCAACGGGGAACATTTTCTATTGTCCTCCGTGTAATTCCAACAAAAATACCGACCATGGCTGAGTTACAGCTTCCCACCGTACTCAAACATATCTGCAAAGAGAAAAATGGTCTTGTCTTAATAACAGGCCCTACAGGTAGTGGAAAATCATCTACTATGGCCGCCGTTATAGACATGATAAACAACTTTTTTTCATATCATATAATTACCATAGAAGATCCCATCGAGTTTCTGCATAAGCACAAAAAGTCAACCATCAATCAGAGAGAAATAGGAAGCGACTCCGTCTCTTTTAAGTCAGCTCTAAGAGCGGCGTTACGACAAGCGCCAAAGGTTATTCTTGTCGGTGAAATGAGAGACAGGGAGACCATAGAAATAGCCCTTGAAGCAGGAGAAACCGGACATCTTGTCATTTCCACACTGCATACCGTTGATGCACCAAAAACGATAGACAGGATAGTGGGTGTTTTTCCAAAAAACGAAGAACCGACCATAAGAAGGCGATTAGCCTCAACCGTGAAATGGATTGTTTCTCAGCGGCTTATTCCGCAAAAAGGAGGGGGCAGGATTGCAGCAGTAGAGATACTTAGAACCAGTGAGAGAACAAGGGATTACATAGTAAGCGGTGGCAAAGAGGGCAAGTCTCTCAGTGATGTAATGAGAGATGGTCATACGACGATGGGAATGCAAACCTTTGACATGGTTCTTAAAGAGTATATACAGTCAAACATTGTCAACCTGGAAGACGCTCTCCTCTATGCAACAAATCCTAATGACCTGAAGGTTTCATTGGACACTGGCGCTGAAAACAGCCAGGCATCAGCTGGCAGCATGAATGAAACGGCAGACCTTGAACTGGATATATAAAGACCTATAAAATATTATTTAAGGACGGGATTAGACAATGATCATACCATGCCAGAATACACATTGCGGTTTCAATATTAACCTGTCGGACGATAAAATCCCTGACAAACCAATGAAGGTGCCCTGCCCTAGATGCAAATTCCCCAATCCTGTTCATCCTGTGAGCAAAAGCGTTGATTCAAGGCCGGGGGAACAATCACAAAATATCGGGACTCCGACGGATAGGGAAAGCAGCTTAAAAGATGAGATCCTTAGCATTATTGAAGAAAAACTCTCCATGTTACGATCTGAAATAAGGGATGGACTGGGAAGCACTCTTACGACAACGGAGAAAGCTGATCTTCAGAAAGAGAAGCCGCAGGAAATGCTCGCAGGATCAAGTAGTGACAAAGCACTCATTTGCGATGACAATACACTCATTCGAACACAGATAAAAGATTCATTATCAGAACTCGGCTTTAAATCAGATGAGGCAAAAACGGTGGAAGAAGCGATCGTCATGATAAAAAATGCAAGCGCTATAGACCAATATTATACGATGATTCTCATTGACAAGGTTTTTCCTGGTGATGATGAGGGGGGCTATAAAGTATTAAATGAAGTTGCATCATTACCTCTCCACATAAGAAGACGGTGTTTTGTTGCCTTTGTTAGTGCGCAGTTAAGAACAAATGACGCCAGCACCGCCTTTTTAATGGGTGCCAATACAGTAATCAATAAAAAAGATCTACCCAAGCTCCCAATGATTATAAAAGAAGAGACTGCTCAGTATGAAAACCTGTATAAGG
>JADFVM010000321.1 GCA_015222555.1 Pseudomonadota bacterium | reverse complement strand
GGAATGTTATCATACCTGATGGAATCAAGGCGTCTTTCTAATCGGAAACTTTGCAAAGACCTTGATGTTGAACTAGTCTATCCCGATCTTTCAACGGGTTTGTCTGCTTGTTTAAGTGAGTAAATATTTGCATACCTTTATGTTTTTTTTGAAAATATTTCTTGACGCAAGTTAAAATATGGTATACCTTCTAACTTCAGTAGTAAAAGCATCATATGACTAGTTGCGGGATAAGCCTGCAATGGTTTGGTAATTTGATGCTATGTGACACTGATGGATGAGAAAAAAAGCAGTACGGCGGATCCTTTCCGTCTGGGCGTTTCGAACCATCGCAAGTGCACCACTCGGGTCGGAAGTGCCCAGAACTTTAAGGAAAGGAGGAAAAAATGGCTAGAGGAACAGTAAAATGGTTTAACGAGCAAAAAGGATTTGGTTTCATCGAGCAAGAAGATGGTCCAGATGTATTTGTTCACTTCAGCGCAATTCAGACCGAGGGTTTTAAAACCCTTAATGAGGGACAGGCTGTTGAGTTTGACGTGGAAGAAGGCCCAAAAGGCCCCCAGGCGTCAAATGTTCAAGCAGCGTAAAGGTTATACGTTATAACTTTGGTGCGGGCTCATTAATTGAGCCCGCTTTTTTTGTGCAGATGCCTGACCATAGTTATATTTTAAGCCCCCATACCCGCTTTATCAGTTCACTGGTTGAAAATCGTTTCAAGTCTTTTTTAAGCTCCATCGATCACTAACCTCCCTGCTTTAAATTCATCTCAAATTTAGTAGACCCTGTGGTTGGCGACGATGCATTTTTGTCTCCAACAGATATCGTCATGTTGCAATCATGAGATAGGATAATATCGTTTGTCTATCTCTGCTTTCAGTTAACTCTAACATTTAAGGTTTTAATATGCAGAAAGAAATCCATCCAGAAAAGAACTCAAAAGAGGTCAGTAATCTCTCTTTTGAAGATCTGAAGCTGGAACCTCATATTCTTAAGGCAATTTCAAAATGCGGCTATAGCAATCCTACACCTGTTCAGGCACGGGCCATACCGGAAGCGCTTGCCGGCCACGACCTGATCGCAACAGCTCAAACCGGTACCGGTAAAACGGCAGCTTATGTATTGCCTTCATTACAGCACCTGGCTACTAGCAAGTCATCTCAAACACATGGTCCTAAAATACTTGTATTGGTACCTACCCGTGAACTTGCCTATCAGGTAATCGACTCAGCTCGCACTTACGGCAAGTACACACAAGTCAGAAGTGCTGTTATTCTTGGCGGTATGCCCTATGGTGCACAAATTCAGGCATTATCCCGGCCACTTGATATAATTGTTGCCACGCCGGGCCGGTTTATCGATCACCTTGACCAGGGACGGATTGATTTGTCCAATCTGAATATCCTGGTGCTTGATGAAGCAGATCGCATGCTTGACATGGGATTTTCCGAAGATGTGGAAAAAATTGTGGCGGCCACTCCATCCACTCGCCAGACAATGCTCTTTACAGCAACTATGGATCGTACAATGGAAAAGTTAGCCGGGCGCATTCTAAAAGCACCCAGACGCATTGAAGTTGCCGGCAAAAAGGTATCGCTTGAAAATATTGAACAGAAACTTCATGTCGCTGACAACCTGAAACATAAACACGACCTGCTCAAACACCTCATTAAGGATAAAAAATTGACAAAGGCCATCGTCTTTTCCGCCACCAAGAAGGATACCGATACTCTGGCCCGTGATCTCAAGAGACAAGGGTATGCAGCAGAGCCTTTGCATGGTGACATGTCGCAATCGGCACGAAATCGTACTATCAGAGGCATGCATCGCGGCAACATTAGGTTGCTTGTTGCAACAGACGTGGCGGCCCGTGGCCTGGATGTAAACGGTATTAGTCACGTTATTAACTTTGATATACCAAAGTTTGCCGAAGATTACGTGCACCGCATTGGTCGTACCGGTAGAGCGGGGGCGTCTGGCGTTGCCATATCTTTTGTGACCATGAATGATATTTCCTGCCTGGAGCGGATACAGAAGTATCTCGGCAACAATATTCCGCAGCATACCATAGAGGGATTGGAAGCTCTTCATCCGCTGCAACTAAGAAACTCTGACAGAAATAAAAAATATCGCTCGGGACACCGCTCAGGAAGCAATGTCAATGTTGTGTTGGCCCGGCCCGCGAAAGGTCGAAGCGCTAATAATAGAGGACAGGCCCGGAAGGTAGAGGTTGTCTACAAGAGCAAAAAGTAAAGCCATACCCGCTATTTAAACTTAAAGGCACCTCCGTTACGAGGTGCCTTTTTTTTGCCATGAGCTGAATACCTAAGAATGGACTGTCAAAAGTCGTCCCGACATGGCATAAAAGTCACAATGTGATGCACCTCGAGGCATCCGGGCAAGGTAGATTACAATTTTTACTTTGAACAATCAAGCATAGGGAGAATTGTTTCGAAGACTTGATTTAATAGCTATCATTCATCCCCGCCTACAAATTGGGCCATACTAGCAGCCTCTTGTCAGCGTTACTTAAATGACTTCCTTATTTAAAATCTGAGATGTATAATCGTATAAAATTGAGTATTCAGTCTCGGCTTATGAGGTATTTGTAACAAATTTAAAAGAGGCCGATAAATGTCAGTTATAGAAATAAAAAAAGAATCCATCCCTATTCACAATGTATTATCAACGTTACCCCGGGCCCATCAGTATCTAAGTAGCTCCGACAAATTAACAGAGCAGATTGTCAACGAGTTTAAGCGCGGTTCTAAACCGATTAAGTTAATTACACAACAAAAAATTGTTTGGACAAGCGCTGTTGTCTATAATGATAGAGATTTCCTTTATGTCCGACTCCCCCCGGAATTTGAACCTGAGACAGGTGCATTACTGCTGGTACAGTTTCCTACCAAAGACGGAAACTACATTATCCAGACCTTGATACATAAGCTTAATCAGCCCATACTATACCTCAAGTTTCAGGAACCGAGAAGGGATGTGCGTTATCAGCCGCTTTCGCGCATTGATCTTGAATATGCGGAAGTTAATCCTAAAGCTTCAGGCTTGCTCGATGATGAGAGCATCCATATTATTCGTCTTGCAGAGGAGAGTGGAAGAAAAATCTTTGTGAGCGATACCCTCGGGGTACCAAAAACCGAAGATGAGGATGGCAAACCGATTTTTTCTGATCACCAAAAAAAATTTTATGATCTGCAAAGCCCCTATAAAAAGGCGGGATTGCACGACATATCACCAGGCGGTGTCTCAATAAATTTTGATAATGGGGAAATCCATAAACATACGTTTATGCACATCCACTTAACACTTGAAAACGAAAACCATATTATTAAAGAAATAGAGTTATCATTATTAGGAATAATCTGCAATATATTCCCCCTTGATGAAAAAAGCCTCAGATGCGGCATTAGTTTCATCAACCGTATTACCATAGAATCATTTCGTACCTTTTTACAGCAAATGAATGCCAGTTGAAAATACAGCACCTATATAGATTCCCTTTATTCCTCAACCTTTCAATATACTTCCAATGACCGGAATCAATTCTCTTCGTGACATTTAACGGGAGCATCAGATATAATGACGCAAATTTCAAAAAGTATAATCTTTTTCAAGTATAACAGACTGTGTATGTGACAAAGTTCTTCGCGGAACACTTAAATTAGTTAGAAAAGTTGAGGGGAGGCGTTGCGTGATGCACAAAAAAAGGGTAGAAAAAACAGTTAATAGAAAGAGTTGTATTTTTTACCTTATCGCCATACTGGCTGTTTGTTCCATTACTATTGGGTGTGCAACCGATGGGTCCTTCAAAGGCACTTCTAAGAGAAAAACTGTGTCCCGAAAAACGCATAAAAGACTGTCCGTTAAAGAATACTCAAAGATGATTAAAAAAGAACCTGGCGTGGCAGAACATTATTTTAACAGGAGCAGCGCTTTTCTAGATGAGGAGGACTATGAAAATGCCCTTGCCGATCTTGACAAGGCGATTAACATGGACCCTGAAAACAGCAAGGCCTACTTTAACCGTGGCCTTATCTATAAGAAACATAAACATTACCCCAAGGCGCTTTCCAACTATACACGCTCCATTGAGCTTGATCCGTCCGATGCGGCTACATATTACAATAGAGGTAATGCCTTCTTTAGCATAGGGAAATTTAAGAACGCAGTAGCTGACTATTCCAAAGCAATAGAGCTGAATCCTGGCTACAGTGCTGCATATATTAACAGAGGGGTAATTTATAACGAGAAAGGGGCCAACTTTAAGGCCATTCTTGATTTTTCCAAAGCCATAGAACTTAACCCCACATCAGAGGCTTATACCAATAGAGGCTATGCATATGCGAACGACGAGCGGTATAGCAAAGCGGTAGAAAACTTCACCGAGGCTATTGCACTGGATCCTTCCGATCCGGCCCTATATGTTAACAGGGGGAATTCTTATTTGAGTTTAAATCAACTTGCCGATGCCCTGTCTGATTACAACAAGGCCATAGAACTGGATCCTAAAAATGCAGACATCCATTATCTCAAAGGGCAAAAATTTCAGAAATTACTGCACCCCGGTGAAATTCGTACATCTTATCAGACCTTCTTAAAGTATGCCGACGCAGAAGATAAACGTATCAAAGAAGCAAAAGAGATAGTAGAGAAATATGGCACCATGCTGGAAAAATAAATTTCACCTCCAGGAAAGAGTAAGATGTAGCCGAAACTTTAATCAACATTCTCTTTTATAATAAATTACAACAGGTATTTTATTGTTTTCTGCATAATCAAAAACTTGCTATGAGTATTGTTGTCACTTCAGTTCAAAGTCAGCCCCCTTAATATTTTTCTGCTGCGTCATCCATCCTTCTCAAAGTAGTAAAAGGCTCTCTTGGAAGTGCTGCCTGCTTTACTTTTATCTGGTCAAGTAAATGTACATAGCGCAATTCAGCCGCCGGGATTTCGTGATAGAGGCTTCGAAACAGTGCGTGGCGACCATCTTGCAAGTCTCTGAATAGTACTCTTTTTAGCTGGGCATAATTATAGTTATCAATGAGAGAAATGGCCGGCTCTATGTGACTGAAAACATCGGAGCGAATAGTTCTTTTTAGCATTCTCGACAGATCATATTCATTTTTTAAATTCCTTGCCACATCTTCAAGTACCGCGTCAGCTTTACCTGCTAAATCACTTAGTAAGAGATTATTTAGAAGCTGAGTTAAAAGAAGAGTTTCCCGAATAAGAGCTTGCTCGTTCTTCCCTGTATCCTGTAATCCTATCACCGATGGCGTAGATTTAAAGGCCTCAGGAATGACTTTCTGAAGACTGACAACTTCATTTATATAGGCTTTTTTATCAGCAGACGTGGCCCACGCCTTAAGGATTGCCGAGTTGCGGAAGCGATCCATGAGGGGCCAGATATTGTCAATGTAAGCTTTTAACATTCCCTCCTGAGAAACCTGGATGCTTAACTCGATGAGCCCAATAATTTCAAAGGGGAAAATTTCAATTGCCTGAACTTGTCTTGCAAAGGCTAGGTCGTATTCTCTGGTATCATCGCTGTATACAGCCTTTTGCCGGTGGAGATCGGCAAGTTCGCCTGCCATATAAGCAGCATAGAAGTAGGCATTATCAGGAACAATTTCTGTATACCCAGCTTTTGTAAATTCATCGAAAAAAGATAAATAGTCAGAAAATGGCTGCTCGGCATTAGATATATATTGAAATTTATTAAGGGGATGATCCGTCTCATCCATGAGGTTACGGTAATACCTTGCCATAACCACATTGAGCTGTGAAATATTGGACCAAAGTTCATGGGCGGTATTAAGGTAATTTTCTCTTTTATCAAAGCCTTCATCTGTCCACAACTCTTCACGTGTCGTTGCGGCTACCGAAAGTTTTCTATACAGATCCCTTGCAGAGGTAACATACTGTGAAGATAGCGCGGAAATTTCATCGGCTGAAATGAGAGATACTGTTTCTGCTCCTCGTACCATTCCATTAAGTACTCTCATCATTGACTGCATGAGTTTACTAAGGGCTGCTGCTTTACCCTTACTGGTATTGGCCCACTCCAATGCCAGCTTATAGTAAGTATGGGCCTGCTCAAAACTTTCTGCCGCTTGAGATGCACTCTTGGCATCTTCAAAGTTGATCCAGTGCATCTCCCCTTCAAGGAAGACCATTGCAAAGTTGATGCTGAACCTGTCTGAATTGATACCCTGCATTCGATTCCAGATACTTTCCGACAACTGGTAGTAACCTTTATCGGGTGTTAACCTGTCTTTAAGTGCCCATATAATGGTACCTAGAGAATGTAAATTAGGCACCTTATGTTTAACTATGCCGTAGTTCAAAATGAGGTGGATCATATTTTCATAAAGGTAAGGAAGGCTGCTGTTAAAACCTGTTGTGCCGATGCTTGACCCTAGCATGAGCTGGTCCGTTTCAACGACCTGTATGACATCATTCCAGATCCTGTAAACATTGTGGCTGAAAGAAGCTGAATCCTTTTCAAGCAGACTTCTATGTGCAAGAATTAAATTATGCCAGAATACAGTGCGGGGTGAAGTACGTCGTTTAGCCAATCCTTCAATAAATTTCAAGGCTCTATCGAGATGTTTCTCATCATTATTGCTGATGTAAAGAAGAAAGTGGCCAACGGCCAGACGACGATAGAAAGCGGCTGGGAATGGTTCTATTTCTTCGAATGCGGATTCTTTAACTTCTTCCACCTTGGCTGCAGATGCGTCCTCTTTAATCATTTCATCCCAGAGAGAAACGTATTGATTTAACGGCTGTCCATATTTTTGGCCCTCGCTGGTAATTATTTCTCTCAGGTCATCCTCGGGCAATAGTGTGAATCTGTATCCGACGTCAAGGAAGGCGTCCCAATAGGATGATGGGTTGATCGCTTGTGCAAACAAGGGGGAACAGTAAAAAAATAGGAGCAGGAAAAGAACAGACGCTGTTTTATATCTCATTATTTATCACCTTATGGTTAGTTAGTTATCATCCGGAAACTTCAAATCCCCCCTCCCCCCCTTTGCAAAAGGGGGGAAACATTGGCCTCCCCCTTTTAAAAAAGGGGGATTAAGGGGGATTTCCTGATGGATACTAGTTAGTTATGCATTGCAGGGCCATATTGAGCGCATCACATCGACTATAAGTGCCCCTTCTTTTGCTTTGAAATCTTATATCCAAAGTCGAGATCATCTCGACATTTAAGAATTCGAATTTCCCCTGACCATCCTCACAGAAGAAGCCTTCATACTCTACAGCACCAAGAATCTTTCGTTTGAGTCGGTTTTCCTCGGTAGAGTCAACACAGGCTGCTAGGTTTTGAATGCCTGCTGTTTGAGGCAGGCTGACACTTGATTTGTTTCTCTTGCTTGCCGATACCTTCTTTGTCCGCGTAAATTCTGTGCTTTTCGAAGAGGTAGCAGCTGAACTCCGCTTCGCTGCTCTGCCATATTTTTTTCTAGAGACTGTTGGCTGAACAGAAGGAATGTCTTTTTCAGCAATGGTAGGTCGTTTCCTTCTTTCTGTTCTCCCCATAGAAATATCGGTGCTTTTAGAGGTTGTTGCGGTGCCATACTTTTTTGCGGACCGAGTCTTTATCACGGGAACATTGGATGCTGTTTTAACGGATGTTTTCCTTCGCGTTGCGATAAGTAAAGCATCTGAACCTTGAGACCTCTTGCTTCTTGATGTACCATATTTCTTTTTAGAAAGACTTTTCACCTCAGGCATCTGCTGGCTAACGTTTATTGCTGATCTTTTGGAATCTGAAATATCAATATCCATGGCAGATTCTCTCACCTTATATTTATCAGAGGTCTGAACATCAATATCAGGCGCATCCGCAGTAAGCTGGCCCTTCATTTTATCCAAGTCCATGTCAATGTCAAGGCTTGACTCTCTCACATCATACTTGTTCAGGGCTTCTAAACTGATATCGGGAATCTTCATCTTTGGCGCTAAATCTATTTTGCTTTTCTCCTCCGCTTCAAGGTTCAATGCACGTTCCTTTATATCATATTTTGTCTCCATTTTAATCTCTACTTCCGGTATCTCAGGGGGGGGCGGTATTATTTCCTCTTTTTTTTCTTCAACTTTTTTGACGCGTTCTTCCTTTTTCTCCACTACAGGCTTGATTTCCCGGGGTTTAGCTTTTTTGACTTCCTTTACAGGCATGTTCAATACAAGTCTGGCGTACCGGTCCTGGATTTGAACAATTTCCCGTTGACTGGTAGTCTCTGATATCTCCCTCATTGAAAGAAGAAAGGTGATTCCACCAACAAGAATGATACAGATAAAAAGTATTGTCAAAAAGCGCCAGTCAGGATTTCTGAAGATGCTCCCGTTAAACTCTTTCGGGAAATGCCCTGCTGGAACTGTGCTAGAGCCGTTTAAAATGAATTCCTCCTTAAAGTCACCTATAAGAATTTTCTGCTATTAATCTTCCCTGTATACAAGTAACTTTATGGCAGGATAGCCTGCCTCGCCACAGGTATACATCACCTTTTTTAAAAAAGCAAAGGAGACATCTGAATCTCCATGAATGGCAATCTCCCCTGAAAAAACCTTTCCAAACCTCTCGGCCGACTTCGTTGCTTCATCAGCATATCTGGACAACACTCTATGTAAAGGGGCAATCAACGCCTCCGACTTGTTTCCCAAGACTTTGTTGAAAGCCGTTCCTTCAAGAACCACTATATTTTCAGCCAGGAGTTTGTCCCCAAGAATCTTGACAGACAAGGCCTCATGGGCAGTATTTGTAACTGATGATGTAGGGAGGGTAAGCCCTTTGGCAGGTGTTACCAGCTGTCCCTGTGCGGAATACATTTTTAAGAGAAACACCAAAATAATGGTAAAAATATCCATCATAGGGGTAATGTTCAGCCTTGCCTCATCGTCTGTCCGTATTCTGGAGCCTCTTTTTTTTAATTTTGAGCGGGACATCAGGCTTCAGGTCCTCCTGCGAGAGCAACATTGGGGAACATTCTTATCCTTACCTTTTCCTGTCTAATCTCACGCGATGAATCCATCGTTGAAACAAGTGTCTGATAATTGATTTCATCACCTGCAATGATCTGCACTGTTTCATAATCCATGAAATCCTTCATTCCTGCATGCCTGTTTTTCTGGCTGTAATGCCAGCTAAAAAGATTCAATAGACTTGACTCCTTTTGAATGCCCGGCCTCTTATTCTCGACAATCTCGAACAAAACAAGCCGTTTAATGCGAGAAAGCTGCTCCCTTAATGTTTGATAATCATATTCACCCTCTTTTAACGGTATATCCAGGGTTTTGCTTTCCTCTCCTTTTTTCTTTTCTTCCTTAAAATAGTGAAGCAGATTGAACCCCTCTTTTGTTATTTCTACCCTAAGATTGAGCATTAACCTGTCTTTATCTTCTTCAGGCTTTTTTTCAGCCATAGTGTCTTCTTCAGAAGCAGATGGCAGGTTGAGTTCAATGGCGCCAATTTTGATGAACTCGGCAGAAGAAAGCAGAAGGGGGATAAGAATGACGATGAGACTCATCATGGGGCCAATATTCGGCTCCGTATCAATCTCCTCCTTTATGCGTTTGCTTGAAAATCTGTAATCCCTGTCGGGTGCATGGTCACGGACAAGATATCTAAGTATGGCAAGGGCATATCTATCGAGATCTTTTACGGCGACATCTATTCTTGCACGAAAGATCGAAAATACAATGACACAGGGAATACTAACGACCAAGCCCAACAGTGTTGTATTCATGGCCGTTGAAATCCCCGATGCAAGCAAGGCTGATTTTTCTACGGCAGAGACACTCGGTTCGCTGACAGCGGAGAAAGATAATATAAGGCCGTATATGGTCCCCATAAGCCCTAACATTGTAGAAATATTGCCGAAGGTAAGGATGAGATTAAGCCTTCTATCCATACTTGGAATAACTTTTAAAAACTCTCCTTCCATGGCCGATCTTGCGAGCTCCGGCCTTTGGGCCTTCATTTTTATCCCGGCTCCGATAATGCTTGGCAACGCTCTTTTTCCGCCAGTCATGCAGAGCTTGTGAGCTTCGTCCAGTTTCTGTTCAAGAAGTAATTTTTTTATTTCCTTAACAAATAAAGGCTCATTAATATTAGTTCTACGCCTGTACTCCATCCACCTCTCAATAATAATAATAAAGGCAATGAGTGCAACAGCCATAATCGTCCACATAAAAATAAAACCTTCCTGAGAAGGGAGAAAACCTTTAAATGCTTCTGAAAGAAAATTCATGACCAGCCTATGACATGTTTATGTGTTGATTTCTTTTATAAGCTTATTATCTGCATAAAGTTGGATTTTGTGACCTGTCACATGCATACTGACTGATTCCTTTAACTGGGATGCATGGATGTTGTATTTAGCCGTCTTGTAGGATTTTTCAATTAACTTGTTTGCCATGGTTAGTGAGTGTTCATCGACTTCATCAATGATCTGTTGCGTCTTTGATTTGAATAGTGCATACAGAACGATAGCGGGGATGGCAACCATGAGGCCGAGGAAGGTCGTATTCATCGCTGTTGCGATACCGGATGCAAGGAGTGTTGATTTTTCAACAGCATCAATGCCAGGTTTTCCGACAGAGGCAAAGGATAGGATGAGACCATAAATCGTCCCCATAAGCCCTATCAGTGTGGCAACATTTCCAATTGTGGCAAGATAACCTGTTCTTTTTTCCAACTCGGGAATGACAGTCAACACCGTTTCATCAACAAGGTTACGTATACGCCTTTCCCCTGAGCTTGCTGTGGCAAGAACTTTGCCTGCAACATGAGCCATTGCCATTTTGCCCGCCTTCGTACACATTTTCTGCGCTTCATCAAAATTATCCTTTTCAATCAAATCTACAATTTTTTTCATGAAGCTGTTTGTGTCCTTCCCGGACCGGCTTGAGAGAAAAAGCAACCGCTCTAAGGTAATGGCAATGCAGATGACGGCACATAGCATCAGGACCCACATAAAAACATAACCGGGTTCTGATGGATTAAAAGCGTGAAAAAACTTGGTAACAAAATTCATAACAACTCCTTTGGCTTAAATTGCCTGAAAGATCATAATATTCCCCACCCTGTTTTCTTACAGATAAAAAAGATCAATCTTTACAAATTAGCCTATTTTTTTGGTGTCTTTAATTGAAGTAATTGTATCGCCTCGCCAATGGTATTAAACTCTTCATTTGAGACTGCAATAGCAACACTGAGATGCTTATCTCCATATTCCTTTTCCATTCCCTTTATCATCTCTTTATACTTGTTATACTCACCTGATTCATAAAAAACGCAGGCCTTAAAGAACCTCAGGGGGGCGATTAGATTAAAGATTTCCGGTAGATGGGTCATTTGACTATTCAAGCGTGGATCTACATGTTTATCAATATATTTGCCTGCTTCTTCAATAAGAAGAAAACGGCTATAATCATCATTATGTGAACCGATATTTTTTAACATGATCCGATACGCATCAAGGTCTTTAATTGTTTTTTGCAGGAGTTTTTTATCCCTGTATACGCCAAAGGCTTCCGCCTCTTCAGCTCCCGCACCTATCAGGCCAGTCACCGCATCCTCATCTTCGGGCGGAATAACCTCGTCCTCACTTTCAATAACTTCCGGCTCGCTCTCAATTGTCAACACACCCTGTGCGTGACCATCTTTCATAAACAAGCAGTTATTAATGAAGCAGATAGCTAAAAAACAGACAGCAAATGCAATCTTTGCATTATTTATCTGCCTGATGTGTAAAAATTCCCTTAACATGAATAAACTTTTATATCGCAATGGGTGAGAAGATCTTTGCAAAACGTGTTAACATAATTAAACCCCTATCATTTTAAGTTATTCCT
>JADFVM010000320.1 GCA_015222555.1 Pseudomonadota bacterium | reverse complement strand
TTCATGATATTTCTCCATTCTCAACATGTTCAACTGAAGTATCGGCCTTTTCGCCTTTTTTATTACTCATACCACGAAGGTGCCCCTCGAACCACAAAGGCGCAAAGACAATCAGATCGTATATCGCTACAGACATTACACCTGCTGATCTTGAAATGTTCCCAAATAGCCTTAATAAAAATGAGCTCACCCTTAGCAATCCCACCATACAAACACCTAAAACCGTTCTGGATGAATGAATAAAGGACTCAAGCGGGATAGCAATAAAGGTCAGTGCAAAGGGCAGGATAAAACCCATTATCATTTGACCTGCCGTGGGGATCCAGCTACCAGAAACCTCACCGGAAGCGGTAACATCAGCCAGGGATTGTCTTAATGCCTGCATGTCGGCGGCGATTATGTCACGCATATAGGCCAGTGACGATTCAATACCGGCAAGGATAAATAAAATGGAAAAAGAAATCCAGACCATGCGGCGCCGCATTTTATCATCCATGCTCCCGATGATGGGAAAGAGCTTGGTTATGTGAAGTGATTCCATAAGGAAGAGGCCCATGGCAACCTCGACAAGAATGATTACCATGGCAGCAACATTTGAGGTTTTGAAGCCGCCAATATAGCTGCTGCCGCCGACCATTTCAGACATAGGCAAGGCAATAAGATTGAAGTTAATCACGGCGCCGCCAATCGCTATTAGCAGAACAAAACCTGAAATAACAAATTGAGTCATAGAGGAAGATGACAGCGTCCGTACCGCTTTGTCAGAGCCCTTTCTGATCTGCTCATACTCTTCCATCTTGCTGTCGATGAATTTGGAGCGCTCAAGGAGGCCTGAAATGGTCTTATCCACTTCATCCAGAGTATTAGACATTTTTCGCCAGAAGGGCATCATCTTTTTAAGAAGAGTATGCCTTACAGTGCTTGCCTTGCGATATTCTTCAATAGCCCTGTTATGTTGTTTATCTATTGATTTATTGATATCTTTCAGAATATTGGCCACCATCGTATCACCTGTGGGTGGAATTTTGGCCACCGCTTCAACAGCAGGCATCCAGCCCGGTGGTGAAGGTGGAATTTCAACGCTTTTCTGGTAATCTTCATCGATCCGTGTAATCTGATCTTTCAATGAACGCTGAAAGGCAGGATACCCACTCAGGTCACGGCTGACGACGGCATTGACCCGATGGAATTCACGTTCTATTAATCGTTGAACAGATTCTTCGCCGGCGGCAAGAAGGACTTCCCTGTTACGGTCTGCGAGTTTCTTTTCTGCAATCATAATAGATCGGCCTGCAACTCTTAAGGCATTGTGAATTAATCTGCAAAGAGAAAAAATTAATTCATGGGCCGGCTTGCGAGCAGCGTACAAGAGAATGACTGCAATGACAATCCATATTAAAATAGAGGTCGCCGCTTGACTCGACCATTGGAGTAATAAATTTGATGATGACATAACAACCTCCTCATACGTAACTTAATTCTTAAAGTTTTTTTATACTTTTAACCATTACATCAGGTCTTCCTTTTACAAAAAAAGTGCAAAAAAAACCGCCTGAGATTAATTTCTCTGGCGGCTCGGCAGACTTGAAAGTGAAATAAATGGAAAGATTTCTTCCTCATTTTAAACAACTTTCTTAGCCCCGTGGCTCTGCGTCCCAGGATTTCTCCTGGTTTGCTCTTTACAGAGTGAAAATGCTAACTGCTAAACTAAAGTATCTTATTGCAATGAAGGTGCCACGAATAAGAGGAAAATCAGATTGTTTGCATAAGATATTGTTATGTCAGATTATTTTTTCTAATTGATGGCGTAACTTTCTAAACGAATTTTAAAGGAATCTTGAAAATGCCATGAAAACTTTATCAGATCATGAAAACAATTCATAGTTGGTCACATGTTATCCACTCCATTTGAATTCAAAATTTGAGTCTTTACAATATCATTTCAGGAATCAATATCCAGATGAGCGACCATTCCCCGCTTTCTTCCCTTTTCAGACAAACAGCACCTGCATTTTTGAAAGTAATCAAATCAATTTTACCGTCTCCACAAAGAAGAAGTGATGTTAATCTGGAAAGGTAAGGCAAGTGCCCGACTATCATGATATCCGTTTCAGATTTTTTGAGACGGTCTGCCCATATATTGGGATCATCATTTGGGGAGAGGTAATCTTCCTGTGATATTGTGAGTTTAGGTGACAATTCAACGGAAATGGATCTGGCTGTCTGCTCTGCCCTAAGCTTGCCACTATGAATGATTTTATTGATGTTAGGCTTTAACTTCCCAAGATATTTTGCCGTTTTCTCAACTAATTTTCCTCCCTCATCAGAAAGAGGCCTTAATGGATCCTCTTCTTTACTTTTTGCCTCACCATGCTGGACAAGATAAAGAAACATCTCTACCCCCTTCTGAGCTTATTGCTACTTTCCAGAAAGTTTTTAAGAAGCTCTTTGCCCACTCCAGTAAGGACTGATTCAGGATGGAACTGAATGCCGACGACAGGCAACTCTTTATGTCGAATACCCATAATCTCATTGTCATCATCTGTCCATGCGGAAACATCAAAGCAAGAGGGAAGCGAACTCCTTTCAACGGCCAGAGAATGATAACGTGTAGCCTCGAATGGCTGTTCAATAGCATGAAATATTCCTTTACCATCATGTGAAATGGGTGAGGTTTTTCCATGCATCAGTTTTTTTGCCTTTGTAATTTTTCCACCAAAGGCAACAGCAATCGATTCATGGCCCAGGCAAACACCAAGAATCGGCATTTTTTCCGAAAACCGCTTAACAACTTCCACGGAAATACCCGCCTCTTTAGGAGTGCAGGGCCCTGGCGATATGACAATCTTATCAGGATCAAGTTTTTCTATTTCATCAACTGTGATTTTATCATTCCGGTAGACCTTGATGTCGGCACCCAGCTCTCCGAAATACTGTACCAGGTTATAGGTAAATGAATCATAGTTATCTATCATTAATATCATGACTTATCCTGTAAAATTAAATCCTATGGACTTTTAAAGGAGACTCTTTAAGTGCTTCATTAGCCTCATTAAGTTTCTCTTCATTTGAGATAACGGCTATGGAACTTTTATTATTACCCTTCAGGTATTTGTTTGCCACGCTAATAATAGCATCCTTATCTAAAGCGAGGATCTCTTCCCTTCTTTTTTGTCTCATCTCTCTTGTCAAGCCTCTAAGAATTGCAACAAATTCGCTATTACCCTTTCCCGATGGTGCCATTGGCTTGTCAATGTCAGCAAAGGTGCTCAATATGGCCTCTTTTAGATCTTCATTGCTAAACTTTCCGGACAGAACCCAATCAATTGAATCATTGTAGACCTGAATTGTTCTTTCCAGATGGGGATCACGATAAGAAAGAAAAGAGAAGAGTCCTTCCGAAGAAGAATGGGCGGCAAAACCTCCATAGGCACCCCCCTTCTCCCGGATCTCTCTATGCAAATAGCAGGCGCGGAGTAATCTTGACAAGACAAGTAAAGTCGATGAATCATCATGACTGTATGGAACTGTCCTGAATAATTTTGCTACATAAGAAACAGGCACATTTGTACTCCATCCTTCGCGTTCATTGCCTTCCTCTTGACTCACTCCTTCCTGTACCAGAAAATCTTCCGAATTAATTTCCCTCAGGAAAGAAACCATCTCTTTGCTCACAGCATCAAAATACCTCTTTTCAGAAATAACGCTCACCTTCATGCTGCTTTTATTGAGCAGATGAGCAGATATGGCTTCCAACTTTTCTGCAACTTCTCCCAAGGCCTCAACATCCCGGCTGGCAACTTCTTTAATCAGGCTGAGATGATGAATTCCGGCCCAACTCTCTCTTAACCTTGCAGCCGGTGTGAGGTGCCTTGCCGCAAGACCTCTGGCATAACTATGACCTGAGCCGGGCACTGAATTTTCAATCGACGTTTTAACCTGACCTATGACCGTATGAAGACGATCCAAATCCCTGAAATCAGGGGATATAAACATGTCCTTTAGAATTTCAAACAGTTTCCCATGGTTTCTTACTAAGGCCTTTCCGCTTATCTCTACGACAGAGCTAAAGTTGTCAAGATCTGCCAAATCCTCCCAAACATTTGCATAGGCGCCAATTCCACCCGTATGAGCCTCTATCCTTTCGGCCATCTCCATATAATTTAATCCGCCTGCACCGACTTTCGTCAAAAGAGTGCAAAAAAGAGGTACATAAGGCTTGAGGTCGGGGGGTAACGTCTCTGCACTTACAAGGGCATTAAAGTAACTGATGCCGTTAGTTGGCTGATCAAACCAGTAAACCGGCACGCCTTCCCTTTCATCGGCCACATGGTCAACTAAAGGAAATGTGAGGGGAATATCTTTTAATTCCAGCGTCGGCAGACAGGAAATATCTTCCTCCAGCTCCTGCGCTTTTTGAAGCTCTGCAGCATCATTAATAATCTTTCTTTTTTCCTCTTCCGTCAATTTATCTTCTATGGCTGAAAGCCTTACTTCAAGCTTTTGCTCTGCCCTTTTCCCCTCTTCTTCGTCGGGTTTCAAAATAACGGTCACTCTATGTGGATTATTCAAAAAATATTTCTTTATCAAATTCTCGAAAAAATTGCCTCTCTCAACCTCTTTTCTCAGTCTACTGAGGGTTTCATTAATCAAAAGAGGCTGTACAGGATCAGCATCATGAACCCATGTCCCGAAAATCCGGAAAAGAACGTTTAATGCATAGGGATAATGATTGCCGACCACTTCCTTGTTTCCAAACTCAACCTGATGAATGACAGCCTCAATTCTTTCTTTTGTAAATCCTTCTTTGACGACTTTTTTCAGCGTTTCCAGCACCAGCGTCTCTATTTTATCCGCATCATCCGGATTGACGCCCTGCAGTCCCGCTGAAAAGGATGCCTCCTTATTTTCATCTTCAAACCCCGTACCCGGAGCAAGGGCAGAACCAATCTTTGAATCCATTAGCGCTTTATATAATGGCGCAGCCGCATTGCCCAAAAGAAGCGATGAAAGGATACTCAAGGCAAAGGTTTCAAAATAGTCTGTCACGTCACAGGTTAACCATGCCACACTGATAATTGAACGGTTGGTAAGTTCTTCCTTTGGCGTCGAAGCATCGACTGCGTAGGAATATTCCTCTCTCCTGGTCTCAACAAATCTCTTTTCGCTACCTACAGCTGTGTTAACTTCAACTCTTTCAAATTTCGAAAGGACTCTATCATCAATCATTTCCAGATGTTTAATAACATTCAGGTTACCGTAAGTAAAAAATCTGGCGTTGCTGGGATGGTAATATTTTGCGTGAAAATCCTTGAGGCCCTGCCAGGTAAGATCCGGGATATCCTCAGGTTCGCCACCGGAGTTGTAATGATATGTCGTAGTTGGATACAATGCTTTTTGAATCCGCCTGACCATTAAAGAATTTGGATCCGACATGGCCCCCTTCATCTCGTTATAAACAATGCCCTTATAAGTCAAAGCCTCCTCGCCATCCGGTGAGTTTTCAAACTCAAGCCTCCAGCCTTCCTGTTTAAAGCTTGATTCTTTAAGATTAGGTAAAAAAGCGGCATCGAGATACACATCCATGAGATTATAAAAATCCTTTTCATTCTGCGTTGAAAAGGGATACATGGTCCAGTCATTGGCCGTAAAAGCATTCATGAAGGTATTAAGGCTTCGCTTCAACATGGAAAAGAAGGGATCTCTAACGGGATACCTTTCGGATCCACAAAGTGCCGTATGTTCAAGTATATGGGCAACACCTGTCGAATCACTTGGAGTCGTTCGAAAGGCCACTGAAAAAAGATTGTTTTCATCGTCATTTAAAAAATGGATCAGTTCCGCACCTGTACCTTCATGAACGAAGCGGTAAAGAACAGCCCTTAAGTCTGCAAGTTCCACCACCTGTTTACATAAAAAACCCTTTGTTATTTCGCCTGATTTTATATCGATTTTTTTCATTTACACTAACTTCTCCAATATTAAATAATAGTGAGGCTCTCCGCCTACAAGGGGGGACATCCGAGTAAGGTATCTTACAATTTTTATAGCTCTAACATAATATGAATAATAGTGTCAATATTGACACCCATACTTTAAAAAATAAACAAAAGTTATTGCAGTCCCGTTTCAAGATTAAATTGTGAGCTTTCTCCCTGGGTTTCCCCTTTTTTATAATCTCTAAAAACCGCGCCATTGGCCCCGTGTTCTTTACTTTCTCCGCTTAGATCTATCTGGAAGTTCCTGAATCCCATTTTCCTAAACCGCTTTAAATATTTAATAAAAGAAAGTGGTTTATCTGAATAGACAAATGTAAGGCCATCCTTTTCCTTGATCCTGAAATGATCCTCACCATCGTTTTCAATATCTTTTCCTTTTTTATGTCGGGCTTTAACTCTGGAGACATAAAGGGGAAGATTTGAATAAACGATAATCTCCCCTGAAGAGGTAAGACCTTTTTGGGCAAGGGCCGCCAGATTTTCCAGATCATTTTCAACAGATAAAGCAAGCCTGTCACATCCCAACAATTGATAGGCCCTTGCAGCCATACTGTTTAAAGTGTTCATATACTGGCTAGTCAAAACTTCCGCCTTTTCACAATCAATTAAATTAAAGTGGCATATATTTGATAATTGCCACCTGTTAAAACCATTCTGTTCCAGAAATGCGATCACATCTTTATACATGAGAAGATCATCTTCCTGAATGATTAACGGTAGAGACCAGACTAATTTATCCCTCAATGACCTCAGTCTTTTTACATTATTTCTCAATTGATGAATAACGGCACGCGAAAGCGTTATGATGACGCCATCAAAGTTTCGAGCCACGCCATAGATCTCCCTCAACTCCTTCACTTTGACAAGCGTGCCATTAATGGTTCGGCCCTTTGGCGGAATGATGGAATGTGTAGTACTGATAATTTTTTTTGCTATTTTTTTATAATCACTTCCTGACTTGACAGCCGGCAGGCTCTGAAGGCGTTTTTTTGCCTCAACATTTTTCCCTCTTTGTTCATGGGAGGCTGTTTGAAAAATAGAATCTCCAACAGCTAATGCATAGGGTGTGACAATTTCCGAAAGGATTCCCTTATCCGCGGACGTAACGTTTTGCCCCTTAACCTTAAGGTTGGATAGTGAAAATGGAGTACGACCGCCTGTCCTGGATGATTGTACTCTCAGCCGGTCTCTCACAGTTAATTGAATGGCTGTTTTAAAGACAGCCGATTTTCCCTTCACATGTAAAACCTTTCCAGCAAATTTTCCCGAGTTTCCACTTTTGCCCGGATTTGTTATGGCAACGGGGTTTTTAGTCATGAAAAAACCTGTTGTTCTGGTCCTGCCGATAGCGCCCTTTAATAAAGCCTTTGCTTCAGACATGGCATTTTTAAGATCATCTTTATTTGCATCCATTACCATTCTGTAGCTTTTAATAACGCTACCCACATAGTCTACCGACTTCATCCTTCCTTCGACCTTAAAGGAATCTATTCCTGATTCCATCAACTGCGGTATGAGTTCAATGGTGGAGAGGTCGCCCATGGAAAAGGGATTAACCTCTTCATGACCTTCCTTATACTCTCTTCGACATGGCTGATAGCAGGCGCCTCGATTGGAGCTCTTTCCGCCGAGATAACTGCTGAAATAACAGGATCCGGCATAAGAAAAACACATTGAACCATGAACAAATGATTCAATTTCAAGATCCGTTTTTTTTCTAACTGATAGTATCTCGTCAAGTGTCATCTCGCGCGCAAGAACGACTCTCTTAAAGCCCATCTTCTCCATTTGCAAGACACCGGCGCTGTTATGAACCGTCAGTTGTGTGCTGCCATGCAGGTTAAGGGAGGGGAAATAATCTTTAGCCAGTTGATAAACCCCCAAGTCCTGAAGGATGACAGCATCAACACCTAGAAAATCAAGAGCAGCCAATGCATCAATTGCCGTTGGAAGCTCGCTTTCCTTTAGAAGCGTGTTCATTGCCACATAAACTTTTCTTCCCCGTGAATGAGCAAAAGGGAGCATCCTTTCCAGGGCTTTGATATCAAAATTATTCGCTCTTGCCCTGGCACTAAATACCTGAAGTCCAACATAAACAGCGTCTGCGCCAGAATCGAGAGCTTCAAAGAAACTCTCCAGATTGCCTGCAGGGGCTAGCAGTTCGGGTATCTTTCTGTCTTTCATATAAAGCTTCTTTCCTTTTGATTTTTGAATAGGTGACGTATAATTATAACCTATGAGGGGAAGAGAAGAACAGGACTATTAACAGTTTAAAACAAGAAAGGGCTTCTAAAGGCAGGGGTAAGTTTTTCTATAGTTGAACTATGGCGCATCGACCCAGGTCACATCTCGTTCATCTGTGCTTTCCCCTCAATGAGGAGCACCTTTTTGGCACAGCCGTAGTTTGGAATAATACAGGCCTTAATAATATCAACACCTGCCTAATGTGAATTCAAGGCAAGAAAAAAGGGCTATAAAAAGCCCTTAAATTGAAGTGGTTGTGATGTTTTTATGGTGCCCCCGGTATGACTCGAACATACGACCTACGGTTTAGGAAACCGGCGCTCTATCCACCTGAGCTACGGGGGCAAAAAAAAAGAGCCATCTTATATAAATGTAGCTCTAGAGTCAATCAGATTTTGTTTCCGAAGGGCTGGATTCCCGCGAAGTTTATGCCGCTTGCAGTGCGAGAATGACAGGACGCAGCAAGCTGCGGGGAATTTAACCCCAAGCGATTAAAATTGAAGCAGGGAAAAGACTTTATGAGGTTTCAGCTTTTCCTGCCCATTAAGAAACTTCAACTCTGCAAGGAATGCGCATTCGACTATCTCAGCCCCCATTTTTTCTATCAGGTCTATGACCGCCTTCACCGTCCCCCCCGTGGCCAGCAGATCATCGGCAATAAGAATCCTCTGTCCCTTTTTGATGGCATCCTGATGGATATGCAGTTCATCGGTTCCGTATTCAAGTTCATAGGTCGTGCTGTGTGTTTTATAGGGAAGTTTCCCCGGCTTTCTTACTAGGATAATACCCTTTCCAAGTTTATATGCCAGCGCGGCGCCCATAATAAAACCTCTTGCTTCTACACCAAGAACCAGGTCAATTTTTTCATCAATGTATCTGTGAGCAATTAAATCGATCATTCTTTGATAAGATTTAGCATCCTGCAAGAGTGTTGTGATGTCTTTAAAGACGATCCCTTCCTTCGGGAAGTCAGGAACATCCCTGATTATTTCCTTTAACTTTTCCACCTATTTTCTCCTTATTTCGATGTTTTTTTTAATTATGGGAGATATGAGAGAGGATTGACTGCTTTCTTCCCTTCCCTTATTTCAAAGTGAAGTGAGGGGCCGTTACTGATGCCGCTGTCACCTACAAGAGCAATCACTTCACCTTCCTTAATAAAACTTCCCTTTTCGACGAGATTCTTTTTGTTATGGGCATAAACAGAAGAAAACCGGCCTTCATGTTTGATGATCACCATGTGTCCGTAACTCTTAATATCATTCCCGCTATAGATTACCCTGCCGCCAGCGGAAGCCCTTATTTCATCGCCAATGCCGGCGCGAATATCAATTCCATCATGGACTTCACCATTCGTATTACCAAATTTAGAAAATACATCCCCTTGAAGGGGCCACTGAAAGGCGCCTTTGGCACTACGACTGACGGGGGGACTTTTCTTTTGAAGAACTGTCTTTTTTCTGTTTGCCTTGATCTTAGATGTATTGTTGCTGGATGGCGATTTAATTTCACGGGCTGATAGCTCGCGTTCTGCGCCCGATATCCAGATTGCGTCACCGGCCTTAACCTTTGATGTATCGGGGATGTAATTAAAATTTGCCACACTTTCTTCATTAAGGCCATAGGCCTTGCAAATCATCTGAAATGTTTCGCCCGGCCTGACTCCGTGGTATATGCCATACCCGGAACCACAACCAAGAAAAACAAGAAGGGTGAGGAATAATAAAGCTAATTTCTTATATTTAACTTGTCCAATCATTTGAAAAATATCTTTACTAATGCAAAACCGGCAGCAAGAAGGATGACGAATATGATAGTCAGAAGGTTAAAATACTTATCGATGAAACCTTTAACAGGTTTTCCAAACTTATAGATGAGCCCTGCCACGATAAAAAAACGGGCTGAGCGGCTTATCAGTGAGGCGACAATAAAGACGGTAAGGTTGATTTCACATGCACCGGCTGCAATAGTAAACACCTTGTAAGGGATGGGTGTAAACCCGGCGATGGCGACAGCCCAGGCGTCATAGTTGTTATATAATTCACGTATGGTATCAAATTTATCCATGGCCCCATAAAAATGGAGAATAGGATTACCCACGGCTTCCATAAGGCCAAAACCGAGAAAATAGCCTATCACACCGCCGATAAGGGAACCAAGGGATGATACGCCTGCATAAATGAAGGCCTTGGAAGGTTTTGCAAGAGAAAGGGCCATTAAAAGGACATCGGGAGGGATGGGGAAAAATGAGGATTCAGCCAGGGCAAGCCAGAAAAGCGCCCATGTGCCATAAGGGGAATCTGCCCACTGCATGACCCAGTCATAACTTTTTCTAAGCATTGATCTCGCCTTCCTTCCATCCCTGTTCACCAATGAGAGGGACAAAGGAGCAGTCATCTAGGTATTCCTTTTTAAAGCTGTCACCCATCTTCACATATCGCATCAGGTGTTGAACATCGTTCTTGCCGCCCTTGCCGATGGGAATGACCAGGCGACCGCCATCCTTCAACTGGCTTAATAGCTCCTGAGGCACCGCGGGCGACGAGGCGGCCACAAGGATGGCATCAAAGGGGGCCTTGTCCTTCCAGCCGAGCGTGCCGTCACTCACTTTAAAGAGGACGTTTTGACACTTTAAGGTCAACAATATCCGCCTGGCCTTTGTTGCCAGCGACTGCAAGCGCTCTATGCTGAAGATCTCTCCTGCCAGCCTCGAAAGGATTGCCGACTGGTAAGCAGAGCCTCCACCTACTTCCAGGACCCTTTCATCCCCCTGAAGACACAGCGCTTCCGACATCCGTGCAACGACAAAGGGCCTGGAGATGCTCTGGCCATCACCGATGGGAAGGGCAGAATCACCATAGGCCTGTCCTGCAAGGGCCTCTTCCACAAAGAGATGACGCGGCACCTCAACCATGGCGTCAATGACCCTTTCATCCTTTACGCCATTGGAGATGACATAGTCTTCAACCATCCGCCTGGAAGCTCTCCTGTGGTCTATCACGAAATCAAAACCTCCACGTGCCCAGCTCATCCATGGAGCTGTAATTGGTCAGATCAAGATGAAGGGGGGTGATGGAAATATATCCTTCCGCAAGGGCCTGAAAGTCGGAATCTTCAACATGTTCAAAGCCCAGATCATCCCCACCTATCCAGAAGTACTTCCTTCCACGGGGATCAACCTTTTCAACAATGGCATCACCATAAACCCGCTTACCCTGCCGTGTAATTTTACAGCCTTTAATTTCATTTTCGCTTAAATGGGGTACATTAACATTGAGTAAGGTGTCCTTGGGCATTCCTATTTCAAGGACCTTTTTAACAACCTTAAGGGAAAAGTTTGACGCCACAGAAAAGTCAAAATCTTTCCTTGTATCCAGAGAGAAAGCAACAGAAGGAATCCCGAGGAGTGTCCCCTCCATCGCGGCAGAGACTGTCCCCGAATAGGTAATATCATCACCCATATTGGCGCCCTTGTTTATACCGGAGACGATGATATCCGGACGAAATGGCAATATACCGTTCATTGCCAGATTAACGCAATCCGTGGGCGTGCCATCAACTGAAAAGTGGTTTTTAGAAACTTCTTCGACACGAAGGGGATGGTGAAGGGTTAGAGAATGACCGGCAGCGCTTCGTTCCCTGTCAGGCGCGACGACATAAACATCTCCCATACTCATTAATGACTGAGCAAGGGCTTTTATCCCTTCTGAGAAAATACCGTCGTCGTTTGTTACAAGAATATTCAAGGGATTTAGGGTGCTTAAGTTATTTGGAAAGGATGAAATGGTCGGGGCGAGAAGATTTGAACTTCCGACCACCTGAACCCCATTCAGGTGCGCTACCAGGCTGCGCTACGCCCCGACAATCGGCATAATATACCGCAATAGGTGAAATAAGTCTATAATTTTATCCCCTTGATGAACACCTTTTTCAGGGAAATTCAAAACTATTCATCCTTTTTTTGTAAGCGTCAAATTAACCCTATCTTCCCAGCGTAGATAAGGTATGTCATGATGCTCCTTAAAAAAGCTGTAAACCGTTGCCGTGCTGCTATAGTTGCTCAACATTGGTGGCTCATATTCTGCCGTCTGGTTCACAGCCGTATAGGTAAAGACATGAGGCATTTAAACGCCCAAATAAATGGAAGGTTTAGAACGGAATGGTGGAAGAACTAAATCGGAATTACTGGAAGAGATTTATCGGAATAGATGGAAGGACTTCTCCGAAACGGGTGGAAGGACTCGACCGGGATACGCATGACCTGATCCTGCGGCATAATATACCGGCTGACAGCGCGGCATTAAAAGCCATATCCAGTGCTTCTACAAACTCATATTTCATGATAAAACCGCCCTTAGCTTAGTCACACCCTTAAAATGTTTCTTGTCAAGCTCTCAGCCCTCTGTTGATTTCAACTGCAAGCTTCTCTGAAATACCGGGAACCTCTTGCAATTCCTCTATAGACGCCGATCTCACCTTCTTAAGGCTGCCAAAGTGATTTAACAAAGACGTCTTTTTCGAGTGTCCTACACCTTTAATGCCATCGAGAGGAGAAATCAATGCCGCCTTACCTCTAAGTTTTCGATGATAGGTAATGGCGAAACGATGCGCCTCGTCTCTTATTCTCTGGAATAAATAAAGTATTTCACCCTTGTCCTTCAGCTTTACCGGATTTTTCCTTCCCGGCATGTAGACTCTCTCTTCCTTTTTTTCCTCAATCCCCTTTACCTTTAACACTTTTTCCTTGGCTATTGCAAGAAGGTCTACAGCATCCGTCAAACCATTTTCTTCGAGTGCTTTTTTTGCCATGGAAAGCTGTCCTTTACCCCCATCAATCAAGATGAGGTTTGGCAAATCTCCGGCTTCCAGTCCTCTCTTTAATCTCCTATGGATCACCTCATACATCATGGAAAAATCATCGGGGCCTTGTACTGTTTTGATCTTAAAATGACGATAGAGATTTTTGTCAGCCTTTCCAGCGACAAAAGTCACCAAAGAGCCAACAGCCTGTTCACCCTGAATATTGGAGATGTCAAAACACTCTATCCTGGTGGGAAGATGATTTAAATTAAACTGCTCTTTGATTCTTGACAAGAGCTCTTCATCGGACCTTTCATCCTTCAGTTCCGCCATCAGACTGCTTTTTGCGTTCTTCATTGCAAGATCGACTAAACGCCGTTTTTCACCCATTTTTGGATTATAAAGGCGCACCTTTTTCCCCTTCATGTCACTTAACCATTCTTCAATGACTTCCCAATCATCAATTTCAAGGGGAATGAGCAGCTCTTTTGCGATATATCGACCGCTACTGTAGTAACGCCGTAAAAAGGATGACAGCAGTTCACTTTCAGGCACGCCCCGGTCTTCAAAGATAAAAGACTTTCCACCACCCACCTTGCCCCCCCTTATAAAAAGTGAGTAGATAGCAACTTTGCGGTCATGAAAGTAAAATCCGACAACATCTCTCTCTACACCCTGTGAGGTGAAGACATGTTGTTTTTCCAGTGTTTTTTCGATATTGAAGATGCAATCCCGAAACCTCGCCGCCTCTTCAAAATTCATCTGGTCAGAAGTTTTCTTCATCCTCTTTTTGAACCTCTTTATCAATTCCTTATTCTTGCCTTCCAGAAAGAGTATCACCTCGGACATCACGTCCCCGTATTCTTCCTTCGACACAAGATCGCAACAGGGGCCCAGACATCTTTTAATCTGATAATTGAGGCAAGGTCTTGCCCTGTTGGAGAAGTAGCTTTCCGTGCAGGTCCTGATCATAAAAACACGCTGCAATAGGCTCAAGGTATCGCGCAAGGCCTGAGCTGACGAATAGGGTCCGAAATAAAGGGCAGAATCTTTTTCTCTTTTCCTGACCACTTCCACACGGGGGAAGGGATGTTTTGTATTGACTCTGAGACTAAGGTAGGTTTTATCGTCTTTAAGATGAATATTGTAGCGAGGCCTGTGTTTCTTTATGAGGATATCCTCCAGGATAAGGGCCTCTTTTTCCGTATCCGTCACCATGACTTCAATGTCGGCGACATTCCTCATCAGAAATTTGACCTGATATCGACTATCCTTTCCACCCAGGTAGGACGACAACCTTGCTTTAATGTTTTTAGCCTTACCGACGTAGATAATTCCATCTTTATCATCTTTCATCAGGTAGACACCTGATGTTGATGGAAGCTTTTTAAGCTTTTCCTGGAATATGTCTGTTTTTAGTTTTTTCATATCGGTTTTTATCTTAATATAAGCTGTTAATTCCTATTATAGCCTAACATCAAAGCACGGCATAGTTGTTCATTATTAATGTCATGCAATTATTACAAAATCAATTTGCGAAGAATAGATCGTAATTAGGAGAAATGCTGGGAGGGAGGGCAGAAAAGTGATGGTTAGAAACCCTTTTCAGTTTGATAGTGAACTTTTGTAATTAATTGCGTTGCCGACAGCCTGGGCAATTGTACGGCAGAGGCGAATATCCTCATTATTAAAAAAATCATATTACGTCAATTATTTTCTCCAGAACTCGGGAATAAAGAGAATTAATAGCGTATATACTTCCAGCCGACCCAGTATCATGCAGAAAATCAGTACCCATTTACCAATAACAGGTATAGCGCTGAAATTATCATAAGGTCCTACAGTCCCAAGTCCTGGCCCGATGTTACCGATTGAAGCAGCAACAGACGATACTGCACTGATTAAGTCCATTCCCAGAAAACTCATAATCGCTGCAGCTATAACGAAGAAAAGCATGTAAAGGAATACGAATCCCCAAATTGAATCGACAACATCAGAAGGAACTTTCGCATTGTTAAATTTTATATGCGCAACCGCCCTTGGATGAATTAGACGGTATAACTCCCTGTAGCCCAACTTTAAAAGAATAACGACTCTGAGGACCTTAATCCCACCGGCAGTGGATCCAGCGCAGCCACCAATGAACATCAATACAAGTAGAAAGCATTGTCCGAAACCTGACCAGTTCTCAAAGTTCGTAGATGAGTACCCCGTTGTAGTCATTATTGAGACAGCCTGAAAGGCACTGTAACGAAAGGCATCTCCAATACTATAGCCAGACACGGAGAGAAGATTGATAAAAATCATAACTATGGCAAAAGCGATAGCCGCTATATAAAATTTAAATTCATTATCTTTTATCATGGACTTGATGTTACCTACCAGTGCCTGGTAGTGGAGCGCAAAATTAATACCTGCAAGAAGCATAAAGACAGTAACCACGCCTTCTATATAATTGCTGTGAAAAGCTTCGATACTAATATTTTTTGTAGAAAATCCCCCCGTTGCCATTGTTGTAAAACTGTGACAAATAGCATCATAAAAACTCATTCCACCCACCCGAAGAAGAATGAATTCTATAAATGTTAACAAGAGATATACCTTCCAGAGCAGCTTGGCTGTCTCACCGATTCTCGGCCTAAGTTTATCTTTCACCGGGCCGGGAACCTCTGCCTTGTAAAGCTGCATACCGCCCACACCCAACAGTGGTAAAATGGCAATAGAAAGAAGAATAATTCCCATTCCGCCAAGCCATTGAGTAAAACTCCTCCAGATTAGGATGGCATGGCTCATGCTCTCTATATTAGTAATAACCGTTGACCCCGTCGTAGTAAAACCTGAAACTGATTCAAAATATGCGTCGGTAAAGCTGTGAAGGGAACCGGATAACAGGTAAGGAAAGCCCCCCCAAAAAGCAACAGTGATCCAACCCAGGGTGACAATTGCGAAGCCCTCTTTATGGCTAATTTCTTTTTTTGGATTTCTCGTTATTACGTATAAGATGGCCCCGAATAACAGGCAAAGCAAGAGTGAGATTGAGAAGGCTTTCACATCATTTTCGCCGTAAATAAAGCCGACACAGAGGGGTAAAAGCATACTCACACCGAGGAAAATAGTGAGAATACTAAGGGTGTGAAACAAAAGACGAAATTGCACTAAAAGAACTCCATCTTTACCATGAGCGATTTTTCGACATCTTTAATAGATGCACGGAGAGTAAATATAAGCACCCTGTCTCCCGGGAGCACCACATCTTCTCCTTTTGGAATAATTACACGCCCCTCCCTTTCAATAGCTCCTATGATAGCGCCTTTAGGCTCTTTGATATCTTTAAGGGGTTTATTAACAATGTCTGATGTTTCAAGGGCGATGACCTCAATTGCCTCGGCATCTTCTTCATGGATGGAGGTGAGAGATAAGATCTTCCCCCTTCTGGCATATTGAAGAATTCCGCTCACCGTGGAAAGCCTTGGACTGAGGGCAACATCAATGCCGACCTGTGACGTCAGGGGGATATATGTTGCTTTATTCACCAGTGTAATAACAGTTTTTGCACCCATCTGTTTTGCCAGGATAGAGGATAATATATTCACTTCGTCATCATTTGTTACAGCAATAAAATAATCCATATTGGAAATATTTTCCTCTGTTAACAAATCCTGTTCAGAAACATCACCATTTAATACAACTGTCTTTTTTAAATCCTCGGCAATCTCTTCACATTTTGCCTCACACCGTTCAACGATCTTGACGCTTATACCCTGTTTTTCAAGTTTTTTTGCCAGATAATGACCGATCCTTCCTCCGCCGGCAATCATGACCCTTCTACCCTTGTCAGCATCAAATCCGAAAAAGCTGATCACTCTGCTAACATTCTCCGATGCAGTGATAGTGTACACCTCATCACCTTCAAGAATAAGATCATTGCCCCTTGGTATAATAATTTTCCCTTCCCGACAAATGGCCGGGATCAAAACATTACTGCCGGGATGCAAAAAAGGCAGATCTTTTAAAAGTTTTCCGATAACAGGACACCCCGAATTAACCTTCAAACTGAAAAGTTTAACTTTCCCCTCAAAAAACTCAGCAACTGAAGAAGCGTGAGGCACGGCAAGAATGTTAAGGATGACGTCAGCGGCTGCCCGTTCCGGACTAATGGCCAGATCAATATTCAGATGTTTTTTGTCCAGAATAGTCGTATTTTCTGCATATTCAGGGTTCCTGATTCTGGCAATCTTAACCGGGATATTAGCCTGTGAACCTGCAATGAGGCAGGCAATCATATTCACTTCATCACTGTCTGTCACAGCGATAAGCATATCAGCCTGATTCAAACCGGCCATAGAGAGGACTTTTGGGTTACTTCCACTGCCGCAAACGGTCTTGATATCAAGACCATCACTTACTCTCTTTAGTCTGGCCGCATCTGCGTCGATGACAACAACATCCTTATTCTCTCTGGAAAGGATTTCAGCAATGCTGTAACCGACTTCTCCAGCGCCTATAATAATTATCTGCATTAATGCTCCTGCTTTAACAATGGCAAATTTAGAGATAGAATATTATTAAATAAATGGCAGAACTTTACTGAAAGTTCGTAAAGGATATGGTGTTGAGAAGCGTGTTATATGAAGGTTAAGTTATTGCTAAGAGGTCCTTAACAACTGTTAAAACATGATTAGCCTGAATCGGCTTAGTTATATATGAGTTTGCTCCAAGCGCTATTGCCCTGTTTTTGTCCTCCAGACCACCTTCAGTCGTTATGACCACAATAGGAACGTCTTTGTGCGTTGCGTCACTGCGAATTAAGCTTACAAGCTTTAAACCGTCCATGACCGGCATGTTAATGTCAGTAAGTACCAGGTCAAACTTGTCAGCCGAAATCTTTTTTAAACCATCAACACCATCATTCGCTTCAGTAATGCTCACGTCTCTTAATCTCTTCAGAGCAAAGACAATCAATTGCCTCATAGTGGGAGAATCATCAACGACTAGAACCTTAAATTTTGACATGATCTGGCTTCCTCAGGGTACCTTACTTGGTTAACAGGCCAATAAAGCCTTGTATAGTTGAAAGTTTTCTTTCTGATTCAGAGTACAATCTCGCTGCAAATATCGCCGTGGCCGCATGTCCTGCCAGGAGGGTAAAAAGTTCATAATCAACGTCACGAAATTTTTCTTTCTGCATTAATAATTTGTATATGACAATCACTCCGATAACCTGGTCCTTAATCGTTAAAGGAATGCAAACCAGGGGATCAAGAGGGTCGACATCCCCCTTACTGCTGAGGTCCTGGGTAAAATAGCTCTCACTTGATTTTAGTACGCCTCCAATCACTCCATCACCAACCTTTATTTCAGGAACTTCTTCCTCTGTGATTCCCTCCGTAGCAACAGGCAACAGACAATGTGATGTTTCGTCAAGAAGCAGGACAGCAAAGACTTCTGCGCCAATCAAGTTGATTATAATCTCCATGATTATCTGGAGCACTTCTGAAAAGTCAAGCGTCGAGTGGAGCTGGTAACTGGCGATGTACAAATTAGCCAGGTTATTATTCTCCTCCTCGATATCGACATATCTACTGGCAAAGTCAGTATTTTCAGACTCAACCTTCTTGAATGCCACGGTGAGATTCTCGATCTCCGCTTGCAGATCCTCTATTTTTCGACGAAGCTTTTCATCTGATCCTGATGAATCGCCAGGCAAGGAGCCGGTGCTTTCTTCCAGTTGCGCAAGCTTATATCTCAGGCGCTCATTTTCTTTCAGCAGTTCCTGGGTAAATTCAGCACCTTTTTTAAAGATCTGCAGGAATTCTTCTTTCTTTTGTACTAAAGGCTCTTCTCCAGTATCTTTTATTTTATCTGTCATTCCGAGGCTCCCATATTGATACCTACCTTAACAAACTATTGCTTTTTTTTGCGAATATACAATATTTCATGGCATATGTCAACTTATCCATTAAAGACAATCTCAGTTGTCACTAAGCTTGCATACCTGGCTACCAATATCATTGAGGGGAAGAATTTTATCTACAGCGCCGGCATTAACCGCTTCTCTCGGCATACCATAAACAATTGCTGTCTCTTCAGATTCGGCAATAATATAGCCCTTTGATCTTTTGATCTTCTTTACACCATTTTTACCATCATTTCCCATACCCGTCAAAATAACACCTATGGCTCTTTCTTCAAAAATTTCGGCCACAGAAGTAAACATCTTATCCACAGAAGGTGCGTAAATATCATTACCGTCTCGTTCACTGATCTCAACTTCAACTCCACCCTTGACTTTTTTAAATGTCATATGGTGACCACCGGGTGCAATGAGTATCCTTCCCTTGACAACTTTGTCTCCACTTTTAGCTTCACTCACATCGAAAGGTAAAAGCCTATCGAGACGGTTAGAAAAGGCTCCGGTAAAACCTGGCGGCATATGTTGAGAGACGACAATTGAAAGAGGAAATTCCGGAGGCAAGGAAGTAAAGAGGCTCTGCAAGGCCGGTGGCCCACCTGTCGAAGAGCCGATTGCCATGACCTCAAACTTTTCTTTTCTCTTTTTTTCACCTTTAATGTCGGTTTGGGGGGGGGCAGTATCTACATGACCTTCCATCCGCTTCGTAACATTATCCATGCTTAAATTCGACAGGACTTCAACTTTCGAGATCAGGTTATTTTCAATATTCATCAATTCCTTTGAAATTCTGGCTGTCGGTTTAGACAAAAAGTCAACAGCACCAAGCTCAAGGGCCTTAAAGACGTTGGCATCATGATCTCTTGCGCTGATCACAATCACGGGTGTAGGCATTTTTACCATCAGCAAACGTAAAAAAGTAAATCCATCCATGATCGGCATTTCAAGATCAAGAGTAATGACGTCAGGTTTAAGCATTAAGGCCTTTTTTAATCCCTGTTCACCATCAGGGGCAGTTCCAACAACTTCAATCCCTGATGATTTTTCCAGCATCTCGGCCAATGCCCTTCTGTTATACGCTGAATCATCTATAACGAGCACTCTCGTTTTTTCCATTTAATCGCCCCCTTTAAGGACTTTTAAGGAGTCTTCGATAAGAGGCTTTTGATAAACCATATCATTTTTTAAATGCTTTAATTTGAAGGACGTTGAAATGCTCATCAATGACTCTGAGTGACCTAAAAGCAAATAACCAGCGTCATTTAATTTCTCATAAAAGTTTTCGACAACCTTCTTTTTAGTCTCAAGATCAAAATATATAATAACATTTCTGCAAAATATGATATCAATACTAGGAATCAGGTTTAGCATCTTGCTGTCAAGGAGATTGACCTTCCCAAAGGTAACCATCTCCTTTACTTCATCAATAACATGAAACTTTCCATCGTCACCTTTAGTAAAAAATCTATTTTTATATTCTTCCGGCATCGTGCGAAAAGAGGAATCAGAATAAATACCCCGCCTTGCCGCATGGAGCACCCTCTGTGAGATATCACTGCCAACAACCTCTACCCTCCAGTCGGAGAACAGGTTTGATAAGATTATTAACATGGCAAGAGTATAAGGCTCCTCGCCAGTGGAGCAGCCGGCACTCCAGATTGTCAACTTTTTGTCCTTCTTTATCGCATGAATTTCAGGCAGAATCTCATCCTTGAAAGCCAGAAGCTGGTAAGCCTCCCTGTAGAAATAAGTTTCATTTGTTGTGAGGATATCAGTAATTTTGTTTAACTCATCGACGCTGTTTTTATCATATCGGAGATAATAATGATATTCCTTAAAGCTTGAAAGGCGGTGTTCATGGACCCTTCTGGAGAGTCTTTTTTCAAGCAAATACTTCGAAGGCAAATCAAAATATAAACCACATTGGTTGTTAATATAGTCCCGTATTGCACGGAACTCCTCGTCTGACATCTCAACAATTTGATCAGGATTTTGCACGAACAGCCTCTTACAGGTGAAATTAAATAATAATTTTAAGTTAAGTTTGAAAGGGCTTCATTAATTGAAGAAATTACAAGGTCATCATCTTCAAGATCAAGCCTCTTGCTTAACATCTCTTTTAATCCTTTAACGTTTTTTTCAGAGAGAACCTTTATTGCAGCCACTCTAATTTCCCAGTTTTTATGATCAATGAAGGACATAAGTTTAGTGAGATATGTTTCATCTTCACTAAATGACATGTTTTCCACGGCAGCTTTAACGACTTCGTTATCTTCATTTTCCATTGCATTCATCATTGCAGGAACAGTTTCATCAAGAGCCAGCTTACCCAGAGCTTCAAGAGCAACAATGACAATGAGACCAACACCATCATTAAGTAATTGAGTGAGTTGATCTGCCACATCCCCTTCACCGATTGAAGCAACGGCTCTGATTGCCGCGCTCTTTACCCAGATATCCTCGTCATACAATCCGGTTAAAAGCGGTTTTAGACTCTCTTTACACTTCATCTTACCGAGGCATTCGATGCCGGCTATCCTCACATCTCTTTCCTCGTCACTAAGTGAAAGGATAAGAGGACTGACAGCCTCATCGCCACCCAAGGCACCCAAGGCTTCAACAGCATTCTTCCTTATGGAGCCTTCTTCATCTCTTAAAGCAGTCAGAGCAAGGCTAAAATCTCCTTTTTTTCCCAGGTTTGACAGGACCTTCACACAGTTACGCCGGATAGAGAACGATTCAGAATTAATGTAGTTTTTCAGCACAGCCAGGACTGCATCTCTGTGTTCTCCTGCAAGATATGAAAAAGCTATCACTGCCGCCTCCTGCACATCCCCATAATCATCTTCAAATAAGGGCATAAGAGGTTTAATTGCTCTTTGGTCACGGAGTTTGCCAAGAGAAATAGCACTTGAATGCCTGATGTGTCCCACATCATTCCTCAATGCTTCGATTAAGAGATCCACAGCGTTTTGAGCTCCTATTTCGCCCAACATTGAACAGATATAAGGTCTTAAGACATCATCGCTTTTTAAATAGGCATCAATGAGTTCTGCCTGACCATCAAGGCCAATGTCTGATATGACCTCCGTAACGAGAGGTGCCAGGGTCTCAAAAGAAGACCATGGTAGTATTTCCTTTATCGACTGTTTATGTTTAATCCAGCCGAGCAGTTTAATCGCGGCAGCAACAGTTTCTTCATCTTCCTTTTCAAGAAAGGAAGCAGCAACTCCGGAAATGATTGTTTTTTTCTCTTCAAGCATGGCCTTTGCTTCATTTTTATCGACCGTCATTCTTTCAAACAGTGTTACCAGATTCTTCAGGGCAGCCTTTCTCGTACCCTTAGATCGATCTTCCAGGCCTTTAAGAAGATAAGGCAGAGCTTCAATATCATTAGACACACCAAGGACGTCATAGGCTGCTTTTTTTAAGAGGGGATTATTCAGATGAATAGCTATTTTTGAAACAGGAAGACCTTTGCCTGCTTTGCAGAGGGCTTCAAGAGCAGAGAATTGCAATAAAAGGTCATTATTTGCCAACGAATCAATGAGCGAGTTCACTGCTTTATCGTCACCTATTTTTCCAAGGCTTTCTGCGGCTGATGACTTTACATTTTCGTCATCATCTGAAAGGGCCTTTATAAGATAAGGCGTGGCGATTTTATCCCCTATATTTCCAAGGATGTCTATAACAAACTTCCTGAGATCGTGATCTTCATCGTCAACAAACTGGACCAGGTAATTGGCTGATTTCCTGCCCAGTATCTCTAATACCTCAGCAGAAGAATTTCTCATACCTGCATTGTCTTCACACCTTAAAGACTCAAGAAGGTAGGGGAGAAGAGATTCTACATCACTATAATCAGTCATTATTTCTACGGCTGTTTTCCGGACTCTCCAGCTATCATCACCCAGAGCGCTCGTTAGAAGTTCAAGCGCTGAACTGTTCTGACTTTCCTTCAGATATTTAAGCCCCTTAATACGCAAATCTTCATCGGCATTCCCTATCAGCGATTTTATTTTTTCTAAATCAATCATATGGATAATGTCCTGTTAATTCGATTTTGTATGTTTTGCAATTAAATCATTAAAGAACTCTATAATGTAATCCCGTTTCTCCCAAATCTCCCGGGACACTCTCTCTCTGAAATATTGTTTACCTTCTTCTAAGTCCTCTTTAAATAGTTCAAGGTAATTATTATCTACACCTTCATTAAGCAGGTGTTCATTATATAACGCAATATCTGACACAATTATGCGGGCCAACCTTTTAGCCTTCTCGTGTTCTTCTTCCTCAAATCCAGCGGAACTTTCATCGAGTTTCTTTGCCAGAGCCTCCCCATCCAAATTAGAGGCCAGGGGATCTTTGCTGTGAACAGCTTCGGGCAAGACCTTTTCTACTGGAGATTCCGATAGAAGATTTTCAATCTTTTTAATGAGGAGATCATGGATATGATGTTTTTCTATATAGTCATCAGCGCCGTATAGTGTAACAGGCGCTCTTTTATATCTCGTTTGGTCGTAGATAGCTGCAATCAACAGAATTTTTGTGTCCCTTATCTCTTCTGTATTTCGAATAGTTTCACATACTTCAAAACCAAACATTCTTGGCAAAGCGACATCAAGGAGAACAACGGCCGGACGCATCTCCTGAACCATCATGAGCGCATCAACACCGTCATTAACGAATTTAGCTTCATAGTTCTTTTTTACAAGAAGATCAGTTACTGTTTCACAGAACTCCCTACTTTCATTAGCAACCAAAATGAGAGGCTTTTCTTCACTCCCTTTGTTGTGAAGAAACACTTCCTTACAATTGAAACATCTTAACTTACTTTCATCACCAGGAATCTTATCATCCCTTACGTTGAATGACATCTTACATGATGGACAGGTTATTTTCATAAATTATAGGGTTTTCTCTTTCATATTTAGGTTCAAAGACATTAATCTAAGATCTATTTTCCTTTATTTCGGTCTTTAGAAGGTCAGTTTGTGCGATCAGTGAATTAACAGTTTTATTCATTTCATCAATAACAGTCCCATAATCTTCGGAAAGCTTTTTTATATTTTCAACAGACTCTACGATATAACCAACACCCGTTGCCTGTTCGCGAGTTGCATTATTTACGAAATTAGTCATGTTGGTGATATTTTCTATGGCCTGCGTAATCTGCTTACCTCCTTTGGATTGTTCCTGAGTTGCCCTCTTCACGTGACCTGTAGCATCCTTCATTGACTCTGTTGCCTGAATGATCATCTCACTCCCTTTAGATTGCTCCTGTGTTGCTTTTGCAACTCTCATTATAAGATGATTAACATTCTCCATCGCTTCCTTGACCTGACTGCTACCCTTTGACTGTTCTAACGTGGCTGATGCTATTTGTATCGTCATGTCCTTTGATTTACTTGCACTCCAGAGAATTTTTTCCAGGGAGACGCCTGACTCCCGTGATAGCTCAACTCCGATTACGGCATTTTCCGAAGCCTGATCCATTGCTTTGGCAGCATTAACTGCCTCATTCTGAAGAGATTGTATTAACGTTGAGATTTCCTTTGTAGACATGGCGGTGCGCTCGGAGAGCTCCTTAATTTCTTCGGCAACGACAGCAAAACTTTTTCCATGTTCACCCGCCTGAGCTGCAATGATAGCGGCATTCAGTGCAAGAAGATTTGTCTGTTCTGCAACTTCATCGATTACAGTGAGTATCTCTCCAATGCTCTCAGACTTTTCCTTAAGCGTCTCAATGATGCCGACCGTCTCATCGATTGAAAATTTGATTTGATTCATCCCTTCTATCGTTTTTTCGACGGCAACCATCCCTTTCTCGGCATGATCAGCCGTTTCCTCGGCAACTTCTGAAGAGGCCTTTGAAGACCTGTCTACTTCGTTGATGGAAGCGTTAATTTGTTCAATGGAGGCGATGGTTCTATCGGACGAAGAGGCGAGTTCATCTGAAATGGATGCAATCTCTTTGATTGAAATTGTCATTTCCTCTATTGATGAAGACGTGCCATCGACAGATTCAGAAACATTTTCTGCAATACCTGCCACTTCCACGATTGATGCAGCCATTTCCAGAATTGATGAAGAGGCTTCTTCAGTCGTTGATGAAAGGTTTTCTATGTTTCCGGCAATTTCACCAAGGCTGGAATTCATCTCTTCAATTGATGAAGAGGTGTTTTCTGCGGCTAAATACTGCTGTTCTACGCCAACACTGACCTTTTCCATATTCTCGACAATTTTTCCGGAAATTTCATTGATAATATCGATCGATTCCCAGGATTTGGCAATCTTTCTTTGCACATTTTTTGTATAGATGTTCAAACAATCTACAAGCTCACCGATTTCATCATGTGAGGTGAGGTCTAATCCTTTGGAAAGATCTATATCACCCTTTCCTAACTCAGATACTCTCTCTATGAGTTTTTCTAAAGGCCAAACAACTTTCCTCCAAAAAAAGAATACCACAACAGCCACCAGGAGAAGAGCAACAATGATGATAACCAGCAGATTGGGAAAGATGTCTTTAAGCTTGTCGGATACTACCGTTGCATCCATACCAATTGATGCATAACCTATTAGCTTATTGTCAGTCCCTATTAGTGGCCTTGTTATGTCGTAATAGTTACTTCCATACATGCTCATTTTTTGAATTAGTTCACCCTTCCCTGATCTGTCTGTTACCGTTTTGATCCACCCACTGGCCCGGTTATTACCGATTTCAGCAGGGACATTATGATGGAGAATCTGCCCCTTTGCATCGGTAACGAGGGCATATCCTATGTCTTCATATTGATTCACCATTTCTTGACATACTTCATTCAGGCCTGCCATGGGAGCCAGAGATGTTCCCGCCGAGGAATACCTTGCGATCTCTTTTTCCAGGAGGTCGACAATAATGCGGCCTTTTGCCTGAGATAATTCATTGTAATTCCTGGAAAAGTTATTTTCAAGAATTACGAAAAGCAGTATAACGATTGCGGACATGACACCAAGCATAACCAGCGTTATCTGCGCTTTAAGTTTTAAGCCGAACATGAGAAACCTCCTATGCAACTCCATTTCCCCATAGCTTTCCGAGGCTGATTATTAGCAAAAACCTTTTACAAGGCAAGGTGTTTATATTAAACGGATATTGCCCAAATAAATCCCCCCTTCGACTTGCTCTTCGGTAAACTCAGAGCAGACTACAGGTGACTCTTTAATACTGACCCGGATGAACCGGACTATTTTCAGTACCCCCTTGAGGGGTGTAAGTGCCTTCAAAAAAATAATATTCTACCAAAAAATCGCAGTATATTATTTCTAAGTTACTAAATAATTGTTATTTTCCTGTCATGCTGAGCCTGTGTAAGCACAAAACAGGCTTGGGCAACAGCCCGTGAAAAATGTCATCGGTAAGAATCCTTTTTCTTCAATTCATCGACCATAACCTTCTCGACAGATGTTAATATTTTATCCAAATCCAGAAGGACAAGGACGTCCTCCCCCAGTCTGCAGATACCCTTCAAATATGTAGAGTCCACGCCTTTGGCTATTTTAGGAGGCAGCTTCACATCCTTCAAGGGGATAGTAATGACTTCCTCAATGGCATCTACAAGTATTCCAACAGTTATTTTTTTCAAACCAATAATTATAATTCTGGACTCTTCTGTTTCCTCATGAGACAGACCAAATCTTTCTCGCATTGAAATAACGGGAAGCACCACGCCTCTCAAATTAATAACACCTTTAATAAAGTCCGGCACATCAGGGAGGGGAGTCGTTTTCATCGGTTTAACAATCTCTTTGATCTTCATAATGTCGATTGCATATCTTTCCTCATCGATAAAAAAGACTGCCAATTGAACCTCGCTGTCAGCGACGTCACTAATACTTAGAATTTCATCACTCATTAATTCACATCCGCAAAGTTAGAGTACTATGTTTATCATTAATTTAACGTTAAAACCTTTGTCAGGTTTGGGATAATTAATAATCTGTCATTATATCTTCCAACACCTTCCAACAGATCTGCATTAACCGTATTGATTAAGGTCGGTGGTGCTTCCAATGCACTTTTGCTTAGCTTTACAACCTCCGTCACCCTGTCAACGACAAGTCCCATGCTGGCGCCATTATTTGAGACAACTAGAATCCTTGTCTTCGAATCATATTGACGACCTTCAAGGCCCAATCTCATTCTCAAGTCAAATAGAGGTATAACATTACCCCGTAATGAAATAATGCCGATAACATAGGACGGCGTCTTTGGGACTTCAGTAACTTTTATTACATTTATGACCTCTCTTAGCTCCTTGATATCAAGTGCATATTCTTCATCTGAAAGCATGAAGCAGAGATATTCCAGTTTTTCGTCATCCTCCTCCTCTTCAAGGGCGCCATTTTGCTCCTTCTCCAGACTTTGCTCATAGAGGGCATTCATAGCACGTGTAAGAAAATCTGAAGGTTCTTCTTCCTCTGCAGGGTTTACAAGTTGATCTTCGACGATCTCATCTGTAGGTACGGAGTCATCTGCAAAAGCTGTCTCTTCAATGCCCTCAAGCTTTTCTATTTCATTTGCATCAGTCTCTGTCAAATCGAAGGCAAGCGGCTTTTCTTCCACCTTTTCCTCGACGGTCTTCCTGGCACTTTTTTTCTCCTTAGCCTTCGAACCGTCTTTGGCTTTATTATCTTTAAGCGCTTTGGCCTTTTTCCTTATTTCAACGAGATCCAATTTCAGCTCCTAATCAACTAGATACATGTCTTGTGCTACATCAAAAACAACATCCCGGCCTATGGGGCTCACTTCCTTTCCAAATCCCTCCAGAAGCGAATTTGCAGCAAGATTATTGATTTTTCTGGGGACGCCTTCAGAATATTTGAATATTTCTTCAAGTGCCTCTTCCGTAAATATTTCGTCATCAGTACCCGCCACACTAAGACGGTGTTTTATGTAACTGCATGTTTCATCAAAATCAAGTTGCTTTAAATGATAATGAATGCTTACCCTTTGCAAAAGAGGCTCATAATGCTTTTTCGCAAGCCTTTTTCTCAGTTCAGGCTGGCCGATCAAAATGAGGGAAAACAGGCTCTGATCATCGAGCTGACAGTTAGTCAACAGCCTGATCTCATCAAAGGTTCCCTTGCCGGGAATCAGTTGAGCTTCATCGATGATAATAACGGGACATATCCCTTTTTCGTAATGAGAGTAGAGCGCTTCACTCACTTCTTCAACAAGATCAGCCTTAAAATAACTTGGTTTTTCTATTCCAAGCCTCTTTGCGAGAAGTTTGAGGAACTGTGTAGGACTGAGTCTGGGATTGATAATGAGAATGGGTTTAAAATTTTCATCTAAGGTATCTATTAGCGCTCTGGAAAGTGTCGTCTTTCCTGTACCAATTTCCCCAGTCATTAAAACAAGTTCTCTTTCTTCAACACCATATTGCAATCGGGCAAGGGCCTCATTGTGCTCCTTACTCATAAAAAGAAATTTTGGATCCGGTGTTTTGCTGAAAGGACGAGACTTCAGGCCATAATATTCTTCATACATATCTCGTTATCCTCCAGATATTTCTTCAATAATAGAGGCTACATCCAAGACAAGAATAATCTCATTGTTGCCCAGGTCGGTTGCCCCTGCAACACCTTTTATATTGCTAAAGATTTCTCCAATTGATTTTATAACAATATCCTGTTCACCAATAACAGCATCAACAACGATTCCAAATTTATGTTGTGCAATGGCAATAACAACAACATACAGCTCTTTTGAATTTGCATCAGATCTGGAAAGTCCAAAAACGTCCTCCAATCGTACCAGTGGAAGAGTGATGGATCTGTACTTCAGGACTTCTCTTTTTTCCACCGTTTCTACGTCATCGGCCACAATTAATAAACTCTCCTGAACCGAGTGGAGCGGAATAGCATAAATCCTTGAAGATGTTTCTACAATGACAGCCTGTAAAATAGCTAAGGTAATGGGAAGGCTTATAGTTATCTTTGAGCCCTTTCCTTTTTCACTGTCAATATCGATGTGACCACTAATTTTGGTTAGGTTATTTTTCACAACATCCATACCAACGCCACGGCCTGATATTTCACTGATTTCCGCACTTGTGCTAAATCCAGGCATAAAAATAAGGTCCATAATCTCATCATCATCGAGTTCGCGGTCCTCGGAAACCAAACCTTTCTGACGTGCCTTCCTCAAGATGTTTTCTTTATCTATTCCAGCGCCGTCATCGGCAATCTCAACAGTGACATTATTTCCCCTCTGATTTGCACTTAACTTTATGCTCCCTTTTTCCGGCTTGCCAAGCTCTTTTCTCAATACAAGTGGCTCAATGCCATGATCAATGGCATTCCTGATGAGATGCATAAGAGGATCACCAATTTCCTCAATAATTAATTTATCAAGCTTCGTCTCGGCGCCGGATATCTTTAAATCGACTTCTTTGGCATGTGCCTTTGCTATTTTCCTCACCGTAACAGCCAATCTATCAAAGAGGTTTTCAAGGGAAACCATGCGGATTTCCATTAAGCCCTCCTGCAGAGAAACCAGTTTTCTTCCAAGATCTCTGCTCCCCTTGTGAAGGGCACTTGCCAAAACAGGGTTTACAGACGTAGACTTCACTTCTTCTGAAATATGAGCAATTACACTTTTTGCGATTAAAAGTTCTCCTACAGTATTCATAAGCTTGTCAAGTTTGGAGATGTCCACTCTAACTGTCTGGCTTGCACTTTTCATGGAGGTGATTGCTGGCTCCTCCTCCTTTGACAGTTCCACTTTCTCCTTCGGCTTTTCTCTCTCCTGCGGGATATCTTTTTCAACCCTTTCCGTGGCTATTGTTTCTCTATCCTCACCACCTGACACCATTGTTAGGGTGGCACCGCTGTCACAAAGGCCGTCCTCGACGAAGTCCAGACTCTTTGTTGAGCTTACGAGAAGGTCAAAAGCTATTTCTCCCTCTTTCCCTCCCTCAGAACTGGGAAGCGTTGAAATAACCTCTCCAAAGTCCTTGATTGTGCCGTTTATATCGCTTAATCCCTTGTCGAAATCGGTGAGGCTGAAGGTTGTATTAATTACGTATATATTTTTATTGGCCCTGATTCCCTCCAGGAGACGGTGTTCCTCATATTCAGTCAGGACAGCAAGAATACTTTCTTTTATGTTCAGAGAATCGAGAATTGACTCCTGTGATGTCTGACCATCTTCTGTAAGGGCCTTTTCAAGGTCTTCCATGAGCTTTATTATCTGGCTGTCATCCTTCACATGGCCGCCTTCTTTGACCAAAAGGGTGATAATGTCAAGGCTTTCGAACAAAAGGTCAACGAGTCCATCAGAGAGTCTTACTTTACCGAGTCGTAAGGCATCAAGAAGGTTCTCCATATTATGGCTAACTTCAGTGAGCCTGTTAAGGCTGAACATCCCCGAAAGCCCTTTCAGGGTATGAGCTGACCTGAAAATACTGTTCAGAATAGATGGATCCACTTCCTCCTTGTTCGAACTGAGAGCAAGCAGGTCCCTCCCAAGCTGCCCGATTATCTCCTCGGCTTCAGAAGTAAATTCTGCCGGGATAACAGAGGGGGTATTTTTATCTTTATCTTCGCTCATGCTTATTTTTCAAGATACTTTGTTACAAGTGATTGAAGTTCTTCCGGTTTGAAAGGTTTTTTAATGTATTCATCAGCACCCAGAGCCATGCCTCTCTCTACGTCTTTGTCGCTACCTTCTGTAGAAATTATAATTAAGGGAACTGATTTGTAGGCCTGATTATTCTTTACAAAGCTGACAAGTTCAAGGCCATTAATATCCGGCATGTTTATATCGGTAAGGATCAAGTCAAATTTCTTGAGCGGCAGGATTTTGAGTGCCTCAAAACCGCTGGGTGATTCTGTTATATCAATATCTTCAAGGAGCTCCAGTGTTGACACAATTAATGAACGCATGGTGGAGGAATCTTCCACTATCAGGATATTCTTTGACATTAAACCCTCCTTAAAAAACTATATTTCTAGTTTTTTGAAATTTCCCTCATTTTTCGTTCCAGCAGCCCTCTCTCCATTGCAACACCAACCTGTATAAGAAAAATTTCAAAAGCTGAGGTATCACCAATATCTTTAAATTCCGGCACATTATCACAATAGACAATGACTGAAACTTTTCCTTCCGTTATGATTGGACCTACATATGATTCTTTGGGAAATTTTCCGCCTAATTGATCCACAATATACCTGTTTCCTTCTGTATCTTCCATTTTTTTCTTTATGCTAACTCCTGACTCCAGGACATCTTTCAGTATAGAAGGGGCATTTTTTGAAAGTTTCATCGTCCTGATTCTCTTGTCAGCGACGTCATTTTCTATTTCTACACCAAACTGTCCCAGGCCCTCAAAATTATCACTTCTAACAAGGAATAACACGGCCCTGTTCATTAGTTCTGAAGCAAACCGCAATGCTAGAAGAGAGATTTGTTTCCTTCCTTCGGGGCTATTAAGCTCCTCAACCATTGTTTTCAACATTGATAAGCCAGGTGTCGATGGCGGGGGAAGGTCATCACTGTCTTGCGGCAATATGCTTCCCACCGCCTCAAACTCTTCTTCCAGGCCATCGGCAAGGTTAATCATTCCTGAGATATCTTCAATGCTGACACTCTCTTCACCCAGGATTAATGGTCTTAATGCATTTTCCAGCTTTTGTAAAAACAAGCTGACCTTTTCTTCTTCCGCCGCATCGCCAAAGTCAGATCTTTTCGGTTTGTCTATGTATAAACTCACCCCCATCTCGTGAGCTCTTGTCTCTGCCTCTTTATTGACATGGTCACTCATAAGAACAACCGGTATATTAGGGAAGCCTCCCTTTAACACTTCAAGGATCTCAATCCCCCCAAGAATTCCCGTACCATCCATTCGAGGCATAATGAGATCGGAAACAACAACTATATTCGCCCCTGAATTGTCAAGACGACTAATGGTGTGTAAGGCATTTTCCGACTTCTCTTCAACAAAAACATTAAAATGCCTGGAAGATAAGCTATTTTCTATCTTCTCAAGGGTGCTTTTGTCATCGTCAATGATGACTATCGCTTCATCGACGGCTGCCGAAAGCGGCTGAGCTTCCTTATTTTTCTTTTCTTCAACGGGAAAGGGCGCTCTTTCAGGAACAGGCACCTCTTCAACCTTTTCGGCAATAGACTTTTCTTCTTCTAGTTGCTCAGGTTCATCTTCCCTTTCCAGAGTCTTCTGAAGGGGAGCTTCTTTAGACAATCCTTTCTTTTCATCTTTATCACGCTGCATTTCATCTTGCAAGCGTGTTCCTTCCATTGCAAGGAACTGAGGATTAATTCCGTGCTCATAAATGAAAAAATCATTCCTGCAATCCAGAATATTATCAACATCCTTTAATTCAAAATTAAAGGTGCCAGATCGCCAGGAAAAGAGTGAATATGCAGCTTTCTCTATGCTCTCCTTTTTCAATGCCTCAACGTCATCGGGAGAAACACCGAAGTGTTTCGTGAGGATTGAATCCATTGTCTCAGCAGAGCTTTTATCTTCAAACAAGGCCATTGCCTCATCAAGCTGTTCAGAGCTAATCAGTGCTAACGAAGAAATCGCCTCCTTCAGGTCTTCAAAAACATCAGTCGCCGTGCATCTGATAACCTGACCATTCTTAAAAATGATTTTACCTTCATTATCATCGCCACTGATAAAAAGGATGCCTGATTTTCTGCTCAGACTGACAATCTGGAGAATATCCCCAAGGCCAAGATCTTCTAGGTTGCCAACCAAACTCATTTGACAGGTTCATCTCTATCTGCATTAATAGTTGTAGTAGTTACAACCTCATTCATACTTCCAGCCCTATAACCCTCAATATCCAGTGAAATATATTTAAAACCCTGTTTTTTAAATTCATTAACAATTAAGTTCTTCACATCCGTTGAAAGAATTTTCTCAAAGTCAGCCTCCCCCACCTCAATTCTGGCAATTTCATCATGGTACCTTACTCTGAATTGAGTGAAGGATAGCGTTCTAAGAACCGCCTCACAAACCTCCACCCTTTTAACCCTGTCTTCAGTGATTTTGGTGCCATAGGGAAACCTGGATGACAGACAGGCAAAGGCAGGTTTATCCCAGGTAGGAAGTCTGAGTTTTCTACTTAATTGGCGAATGTCCTCCTTGGACATCCCGGCCTCCACAAGAGGGCTTCTAACACCGAGTTCTTTCGCGGCCTCTCTTCCCGGCCTGTAATCGGCAAGATCATCGCAATTACTACCGTCTGCCACATGCTTTACTCCCAACTCTTTACTCTTGTTTATGAGAATGCCGAAGAGTTCACTCTTGCAAAAATAGCACCTTCGGGGGCTATTATCGGAAAAACCAGGAACTTCCAGTTCATTAGATTTCATTAGAATGTGCCGGCATCCTATGCTTCGCGCAAGATTCAGAGCCTCATCAAGCTCAAACTTCGGATAGGTTGGTGCCGTGGCTGTCACGCCGAGCGCTTTCTCTCCCAGGACATCAAAGGCAACCTTAAGTAAAAAGGTGCTGTCAACACCACCTGAGAAAGCCACCATGAGAGAATCCATTTCTCTTACAATGTCATTCAGTTTTTCATGCTTGTTTTCAAGATTATCCATATTATCTGAGCCACATTCTGTCAACTTCATCACTGGAAAGCACTTTCCTGGCGATGAAAGCACCCTTTTTCTCCTCTGAAGAATAATCAATCTTTGGCTCTTCATCGTCTGCAAGTTTACTGAATCTTAAGATTAAAGCCCCTGCCATATCTGTAAGATCATCATCCAGGATTCCATTCCTTTCTTCCTCTACATATACCGTAGGTCCGGAAAAATTGTTTGGTGTCAGGACTACACCCTTTTTCCCAAGAGCTGCAATCCGTCTATTTTCATCTTCATTCCTTCCCACAACAGCCTTCACCGTCTCATTCAAGCGAAAATGTCGACCCATGGTAAGAAGCTTGACATCACTCCAGCCAAGGTTTTCTTTATGATTAAATGCGTCACTCATACGTTTCCCAAAATTTTTATCCGTAAGGAGACATCCACCAGAAGCACAGGGATAATCTTCTATCTTATAGTCATCTGCTACTTTTATCTGCTCCTTTCTCGACCTGCCCTGTATGGAGAGAAGTTTTTCACGGTCAACTATGCCCTCTATTTCCGGAAGCGTCGGGGGAAGAAGTTTCGCCGAAAGGGGCCTTAAAATCAGGCCTTCAAGACCACTTTCCCTTTCAATAAGAAACATGGGATCACGCCTCTGGGACATGGGACGTTGTCCTAAAACTTCACCTGTAATAATAAAGGATGCCCCCGTCTCTTCCATATATTTCTTAGCGCTTTTAAAGGTGAATATCCTGCAATCAACGCAGGGATTAATGGCGCTTCCATAGCCGTATTTTGGCGTCTTAATTATGTCGAGATAGTCCAGTCCTTTGTGGAGTGTTTTGATCTCAATATCAAACTGCTCTGCCGCCGCCACGGCGTGACTTTTACAACCTTCACTCTTGCTTCCATCACAAAGACAAAAAGGGCTTTTAAAATTAAGCGCAACAACATCTATACCCTGTTCGACTATCAGCTTGACGGCGACCGTACTATCCAGGCCGCCCGACATTAGTGCTATAGCTTTTTTGTTCATCAGTTAACCTTTATCTAAATTAATAAAAAATAGGGCCATTTGCCCAAGCATACCTGCCCATGATATTTGATTTCGCAGGCAGTGTCAAAAGGTTTGTTTGGAACCTAAACTTACAGTTATTGAAGCGAAAGGATGCGGTCCACCATCTGATTGAGACAGATAACAGCATCGGCGTAGCCCGCGTCAATGACTGAACGAGGTATACCAAATATACATGATGAAGCCTCGTCCTGGGCAAAAATAATTGCCCCCCTCTTTTTCATCGCTTCAGCACCTTGAGTACCATCGTCGCCCATACCTGTCAATATAATGCCTAAACTGTTCCTACCATAACCTTCAGCAATAGATTTCATAGTAATATTTGCGCAGGGTTTCAGTCTATTACCGCTGTCACCTAAATCCTGCAAGTGGCAGGAAACAGATTGCGGTAAAAAGTCGGAAAAGATAGCATCTCCAACAGGTTACACGCAAATACAACCCAAAATGAGGTTCACCTTTTCCATGAAGAAAATAGCACAGAGAAAAGAGAAAAAACAGCCAAAAATAAAAGTAAAAATGACGGGAAAAGGACTGACAAGTTATGGAGGGCTTGGGAGCAGATGTCCCTGTCTGTGTCACTGTTGTAAGAAGAAATTAAAGATCAGGGGTACATGTGCGTCCTTCAACAGACTCTCATGAGAATAACAGGCAGAAAACAACCTGTCCCCGATTATTTTTTGTGTGGCACGAGTGGAAATCTGGGATAGCGGTGCTAATTGTTCGAGCGGCGTCTCTTTCGAACGGACTGAATCGACACTTGCAGGATTTAGGTGTCTATTAATTCCTTTACTTTCAATGACTTCTATCCCGCTGTGGTTGAAGCTTGAGGAAAAACAATTTCCTCCATTGAGTTGATCACAGCTCTGATTCTTTCTACTTCTAATGTTAAATCTTTTGTCACATTTTCATTTGTTATAAAGGTCATCATCTCTGTAGCCTGTTTGATCCGCTCACCGTCTATGATTTGTTGCTTTGTAAGTTTTTCCAAATCTTTTACAGTATCCGTCACCGTTTTAATCACTTCTAAAACATCCTCAGAAGCTATTAGCTGCCTGTCAATATCTTTCCTTACACTGCTTGAAATATGAACAACCTCTTCCGTGGATTTTTCAACAGACTCACTAATTTCCATGTGTCCATTAATGGAGTTGCTTGCCGTATCAAAATATCTTCCCTCTTCAAAGATAGCCTCAAAGACCTTTTCAACCATTTCACTTTGATGTTTAGTTGACATTAAGATCATCTTTGACATGGACAGGGAAGCGCCTGCACTGGCCTGAATTTTATTAAGGATATCTCCTGCCTGATTGGCCAGCGTCACACCTTCTTCGACACCCCACATGCCCACTTCGTTAGACTGAACCGTATTGGTTACCATTTCCTGAGTCATTTTAATTAATTCGCTGATTTCGACGGTAGATAACGATGTTTGACTGGCCAGTTTTTCCATTTCGTCGGCGACAACAGCAAAAGCTTTTCCATGTTCACCCGCCTGTGATGCAATAATGGAGGCATTAAGAGAAAGGAGATTAATTCTCTTTGTTATATTATTTATAATGCCTATGACACTTCCAATCTCACCTGATTTCTCACCCAGAGTTTTGATTACTGATGACGATTCCGACACAATTTTTTTAATCTTATCCATACTTTCAATTGTCTTTATTACCGCTGATACACCAAGTTCAGACTCTCTTGATACATCCTCTGACATTTCATGAGATTTAAGTGCATTCTCTTCGATCTCCTTGGCAAAAACGTTGACCTGCTGAATGGCCGTAGCACCTTTTTTAGAGGCTTCACTTAAATCTGTAAAATTGTTTTTTATTTTCATAACCGAGTTGCTTAAAATTTTTACATCTGTCAAAGATTTAGCCACCACTTCAAGCATATTTTTATTATGAGTACTAACTTCATTAATGGAGTTAACAACACCATGAGTTGAAATAGACGCCCTATCTGTTAAAGAGAAAAGGTCATCAACCCTATTAACAGTTTTGTCTATTGTTTCGTTGATTCCGTCTAACGAAGCTGTCGTCTTCCCGAGAGAATCTGCTTGGGCTTCTGCGCTTAAAACCATTAAAGCAGCTTTCTCTTGAAAATCAGCGACAAGGCGTTTTCCTTGGGATAAACAGGCTTCCAGCTCCTGGTATTTTTGCTCAAGTCCGTCACCGTTTGTTTCGATTGTGAGAACTGCTCCATGACCTGATTCTTCTGTAAAGAGCCGGTAAAAGGGAATAATCAACAGAAAAACGACAAAGATCGTAATAAGCGGAGCACCTAAAAATAGTTGGTTGAATATTAGGATAAGAAAGAAAGTAAAAAGCAGATAAAGAGAAGTACGGGGAGTCAACAGGCGTTTATCTGGCATGGTCATCATTAATTGCAGCAACCTTATCTTTTTTCTAAAATCTTTATTTTCAAAAAGGCAATCAAGAATCGAATTATTTTATACTTTCCCGTTAAAACGATTTAATTAATTTGAGGAGGAAGCTAGAGGTATTTTTCAACTGAAAGAATATCTTTTTCAAATTAAAATGTCAAAATCTTAAATCAGGTAAAAAAGCTTTAATCTTCCACCCAACTGGTGTCGCCGGCACCCACTCTTAGGACTACAGGTGCAACCCCTGAAAGGTCTATTACGGTTGAGGGATCGCCCGACAGGTTTCCACCATCAATAACAGCATCAAGCTGACGGCCAAAGAGGTCCTCAATCTGAAATGGATCAGAGATTATATTTTCACCTGACACATTTGCACTTGTACTGATAATGGGATTTCCTAAATCCCTGACGATGGACAAGGCAATTTCACTGTTAGGAATTCTGATCCCCACAGTTTTTCTCCTTGTAGAAACAAGTTTTGGCACTGCACTCGATGCCTCCAGCACAAATGTATAGGGCCCTGGCAGAAGGCGTTTCATTATTCTATATGCGTAATTTGAAACCTTGGCGAACTGACTGATATGACTGAGGTCAGAACAGACAAAGCTCATCGGTTTTTTCTTGTCCCTTCCTTTAATTCTGTAGATTTTTTCAATGGCCCTCTTATTAAAGATGTCGCACCCTATCCCGTAGATGGTATCTGTTGGATAAGCAATTACGCCTCCTTCTTTAAGAATTTCTACCACTTTGTTAATTAATTTTTTCTGTGGATTTTCCGGATTAATCTGTATCAATTCATAACCTCTTTCCCATAACTGCTTTTCTCACAAAGCGTAAACAGGCGTAAAATTTTCATACTACTGTTTATATTTATTTATACAAGAAGAGTTCCTCGTTTTAAAAAGATGTCATTCTATGCCCAATTCTTTGACCATTCTGGAGAGATAACTGCGCTGTACATTCAATATTTTTGCAGCTTTTGTTTTATTGCCATCAACACTTTCAAGAGTTTTATTGATAAAATCTTTTTTAAATACTGTAAGCGCTTCTTTCAAGTCACCACTCATGCCCGCTTCACTTTCCATTTTGAGGTCACAATTCCTTAACTCTGAGGGCAGATGTTCAGGGAGAATAGTTGGACCATCCTCCAATGTTATAATCCTGTCAATCAGATTTTGTAATTCCCTTATATTTCCCTTCCATTCATGGGCAATGAGGCAACTTAATGCCTCATTGGAAATATCGACAAAATTCTTGTGCAATTCCTTGTTATATTTATTGATTAAAAACTCTAGAAGCAGTGGAATATCTTCCTTTCTTTCCCTTAATGGCGGAAGGTGAAGATTAACGACATTTAACCTGTAATAGAGGTCCTTTCTAAACTGGCCGGCCGCAATAGACTCTTTAAGGTCTCTATTAGTTGCAGATATGACTCTGACATCGATTTTTAAGGGCTCCTGTCCTCCCACTCTTTGTATCTCTGACTCTTCCAACACCCTTAGAAGTTTGACCTGTAAGCCTATTGGCATATCTCCAATTTCATCAAGAAAGAGTGTCCCGCCATCAGCTAATTCAAACTTTCCAAGCTGCCTTGACAACGCACCGGTAAAAGATCCCTTTTCATGTCCAAAAAATTCACTTTCGATGAGGTTTTCAGGGATAGCGGCACAATTGACAACAATAAAAGGGCCTTTGCACCGCTTTCCGTTGTCATGAAGCAGCCTCGCAAACAGTTCTTTACCTGTCCCGCTCTCACCGGTGATCAATACCGTTGAATCCGTTCTTGCAGATTTGAGGGCATTATTGATGACTTTTGTCAGGCTTTCAGATTCCCCAACAATTCTCCCCTTTGGACTAAGGGCCTTTTTTAAGCCTATATTTTCTCTCGTTATATTCTGAAAGGACTTTGTCCTCGAAATGACGACAGCCGCTACTTTTGTATAAGCAGACAGCAGCGCCAGGTCCCTCTCGTCAAAGGGCTTCTTATCAGCTTTGTTGACCATCTGCATCACGCCGATAACTTCATTTTCATGCTTCATGGGTGCGCAGGCGATGGACCTTGCTTCAAACGCAACAGCGTCACTAACGGTTTTGCTCCACCTTTTGTCTTTGTGCACATCGGCAACAAGAAGCGGCTGTCCATTTTCAGCAACCCAGCCGGCTATACCGCTGCCCATATCTACCTCAAAATGCCGCACTTCGTCACATTTAGGACCTGTAGCCGCTTCAAAGTAAAGTTTTTTTCTGTCACTGCTTACGAGAAGGAGAGAACTGGCTTCTGCATTTATTACAGGCGCCGCAGCATCAAGGATAAGAAATAGAAGTTTTTTAACGTCAAGATTAGCGCCGACGATATTACTGATATTTTCAAGCAGGGCCAATCTTGGGTCGTTAAAGGGGTCTTGCTTAACGGGTGAGTCCTGTTTTGTTGAATCCGGCTTTTGAAATTTATATTGATTGTCCTTCATCCCTCTGCTGCGATAACCGCCGAGATAATTTTTTTGGGAGAAACGAGGTGTTTTCTGAAACTGAGATCACTAACATCAACACCAAGCGCCAGGGCGATGAGCTGAGAAAGATTAAAGACAGGAAGTTGGGTTTTTTTCTGATAAAGCTTCTCAGCCTCACTTTGATAAACATCGAGCGACACATCACATAATGGACAGGGCGTTACCATACAATCCGCCCCTTTGTCTTTCGCTTCCTGAAGCCTCTTACCACCGGCCTTAAGAGAGGCCCGCTCGTTAACAAGCAGAGTATGAAAGCCACAACAACGGGTCTTTCCTCTATAATCTACTGTTTTTCCACCCAGGGCCTTAATCAGAAGGTCAAGGGACTTGGGATTTCTAGGGTCCTCATAGCCGAGGATTTCAGCCGGACGCAGTGTATGACAGCCATAAAATGCCGCAACATTTAACATATTCAAGGGTCGTTTAACATGTTTTTTGACTTTGTCAAGACCGTAATCCTTCACCAACACCCATAAAAGATGGGTCATCTGAACGTTTCCTCTGTACTCTGTACCCGTTTTTCTTAAAACCTTATTCACTCTTTCAAGCAATTCAGGATCGGACTGAAGTTCCTGGTTTATTTTTGTCATTGTCTGCAGGCATGTACTGCATATGGTCATAATACTATTAAGGCCCATACTTTCTGCGATAGCAAATATTCTGGCATTAATAACATAACTGAGCTCCAGGTTAGCCTCATCGAGGCAGCCTGCCCCACAGCAGGTCGCATTTTTCATATCAATCAGTTCAATGCCAAGGATACGAGCCACCTGACGGGTGGTCTCATCAGCTTCTTTCATAATCGCTTCGGCGGCGCAACCTGGGTAGTAGGCGTATTTCATTCGTCTACCTCCATGATTTTATAAATTTTCTTCACCTCTTTGATACCTTCAATATCTTTTTGAATCGGGAAGGGGACCTTTCCTTTCATCTGCATCCTTAAAGCCATTGGGATCATGCCAAGCGATCTGATGATGCCCACTGTTTTCAGAGGCATCGTCGTTTCGTTCAGCTTTCCATGGTTTTTTATGTCAGATTGAAATGCCAGGGCATGCCTGGCGCCTTTATTGTCTTTAATGCCGGCTTTCATTGCTTCTTGGCGGATACGAACGATCTGGTCCAACGGCCTCACTCCCTTTGGACAGCGATCAATACAGAGGTTGCATCTTGTACAATCCCAGGCATTACAGGCTTTGCTTAGCAGCTCCAAACGCTCTGTTTTAATTGCATCCCGCGTATCGCCTACAAATCGCCATGCCTTTGCAAGGGCTGCAGGCCCCATGAAGTTGTCATCTGTTTCCCTGATAGTGCAGTCACCAAAACAGCAACCACACATGATGCAGTTGGCAGATTCATCAATTATTGCCACATCTTCAGCCGAAACGATGTTTTCTTTTTCACCTATTTCTTCTTTTGGCTCCAGCCAGGGCATCGTTTTCTCCACCTCGTGCCAGAAGGGGTAAAATCTTACAATGAGGTCCTTTAATACGGGAAGATTTCCGAGGGGCTCAATAATCACATCACCTTCAACCCAGGAAATTGACTTAAATTGTGAATTGCAGGCAAGGACAGCGACACCGTTCACGGTGACAGCACAGGAACCGCAAATAGCACTCCGGCATGATTTTCTAAAGGAGATTGTGCCATCCTGTTCTTCTTTTATTTTTATCAGCGCATCCAATATGGTGGCATTTTGAGGCAGATCAACGTTGAAGGCCTGAAGAAATGACTCATCTACCGTTTCAGGATCAAATCTCCTGATAAGTATCTTTTTTCGCATTTAAAAGTCCTCTAATACTTTCTAATCGTCGGTTCATATTTGGTTTTGGTAACATTGCTGTAGTCAAGCTTCACACCTTCTTCCGCCTTGTAAGCCATAGTGTGTTTCATCCAGTTTTCATCATCCCTTTCGGTAAAATCTGTTCTGGAGTGGGCGCCGCGGCTTTCCTCTCTATTCAAAGCACCTTCCACTATGGCCTCTGCAAGATCAAGAAGGTTCCCCACTTCAAGGGCACCTAAAAGGTCGGTATTAAAGACATCGCCAAGGTCCTGGATGGATACATTTTCGTAGCGTGCCTTAAGTTCTGACACTTTTACCCTGGCTGTTTCCAGTTTTTCTCTGTCTCTGTAAACCCCCACATATTGAATCATCATCTTCTGCAGATCCTGCCTGATCTTGGGATAGGGTTCTCCTTCTATTCTGTTAAGGAGGCTGGCAATTTCTGCTGCCGCATCTTTCAGGGCAGACTCAGACCAGTCAGCCAGCTCAGCCTCCTCTGCAAATTTTGCGGCAGCGGCGCCGACACGCCGTCCGAAGACGACGGCTTCCAGAAGGGAGTTTCCACCGAGCCGGTTTGCACCATGGACACTGACACAGGCGCACTCTCCAGCCGCAAAAAAGCCTTTAATGCTTGTCATCCCATCAACGGAGGCCTTTATGCCACCCATCGAGTAGTGGGCGCCCGGTCTGATAGGGATGGGCTCATCGATGGGATCAACGCCTTCAAAGGTAATGCTCAAGTCCCTGATTTGGGGCAAGAGCTTTAATATCTTATCCCGGCCAAGGTGTCTGATATCCAGATGGACACAACCATCAATGCCTCGCCCTTCTTCAATCTCCGATTGCTCTGACCTTGACACAACATCCCGACTGGCAAGTTCCAGAGCATTGGGGGCATATTTTTTCATAAATCTCTCGCCCTCTGAGTTCAACAGATATCCCCCTTCTCCTCTAGCCGCTTCAGATATGAGGATACCCGTACTTTTCAGAGTCGTCGGATGAAACTGTACAAACTCCATATCCATAAGTGGCGCACCCGCTCTGTAAGCCAGGGCCATTCCATCACCGGTATTTGCATGGGCATTTGTCGAATTATGAAAGACTCTTCCATACCCGCCTGTGGCAAAGATAACCGCCTTTGCCCTGATTCTATGAAGCTTCCCACTGAGAAGGTTTATGGCAACGACACCTCTTGCTGTACCGTCTTCAACAACCAGTTTGATAACATGCCATTCTTCGTACACCATGACACCCCCCTTCATGAGCTGCTCATAAAGCAGATGTAAAATGGCGTGCCCTGTCCTATCTGCTGCGTAACATGCCCTTGGCTGAGCTGCCCCGCCGAAAGGTCTCTGTGCTATCCTTCCATTTTTGTCTCTTGAAAAGATTGTCCCCATTCTCTCAAGTTCATAGATGTCACCCGGCGCATCCTGACACATTATCTCAATGGCATCCTGATCACCCAGATAGTCACTTCCTTTAATGGTGTCAAAGGTATGGCTCTCAATGGAGTCTTCGGCGGCATTACCAAGTGCGGCATTAATGCCCCCCTGGGCCGCGCCGGAATGACTTCTCACAGGATGGATTTTACTAATAATGGCAACATTAAGGTCCGGCGTTTTTATCGCCTCAATGGCCGCTCTCATTCCTGCCAGTCCAGCACCTACAATAATCAGATCATGAGTTACCATGAAAACACCTCGCATGAATATTTGCCTTTAGTTTATCAATATGGCCTGCTAAGTCAAGGATTATATATAGTGGGAGCAACAATTAATGGCTTGTTTTTTTGACCACGTTATGTAAAATAACATAATCTAACTGGGAATCTATTATGCCTGATATTCTTGTCATTGAAGACAACAAAAACCTTGCCCTTTTTATCCAGAAATTCCTTCTCAAAAAGAATTTGAGTGCAGACACATCTTTTGACGGTGTGAGCGCACTGAATTCTTTCGCAAGAGGAGATTATAAACTCCTTCTCGTGGATATAAAAATCCCCCTAATGGATGGAGAAACACTTTGTAAAAAAATCAGGGAGAGCAAAAAAGGCAAAGAAATTCCAATCCTAATGATGAGCGGTTTTGTAAGAGACTCATCAGATATTGTGAAGTTGAAAAAGGAACTAAAGATTCATACTTTTCTAAAAAAACCTTTTCCATTTGACCTGCTGTACAGCTCTCTGCAAAGTGCTCTCTCTCTTGATCAAAAGACGGATCAGACCTTTACTCAAACCAAGTCGCCACCATCACCACAAAAAAAATCGACCTCTCTGCCTAAATCATTTAAAGGCCACTTTGAGAAAACACCCTTTGATAGCATGCTCACCCTTATACACAGAAAAAAGCTAACGGGAACACTCTTAACAAGCAAGGAGGTAAGAAAAAAGAAATTCTTCTTTCTTGGAGGTTCACCAATTGAAGTGGACGTTTCGTCCGAGTCGGATAGTTTTGGAAATTATCTTTTCAATAAAGGACTTATTTCCATGGTCGAACTGCGTGCCTATGAGGAGCTTAAGGTGAATAACAGTGAGGACCCCAGAGATATTTTTGTTAAAATGGGCGCCCTTTCCTCGGGAAAATTTATTGCAGAGAATGAAAAATATTTAAGGGATAACATTATCGACTGTTTTTCCTGGAAAAGCGGCCTCTACCTGTTTGAACCAAAAGCCTCATTTATGATGGCGCCCTACAGGGCCAGAATCGAGAGGTCCTACATCCTCTACCATGGATTTAAAGAACACCTTTCTCCCGCGCGTGAGAACACTTTTCTGGAAGAAAAAGGCAGTCTTTATTTAAGCCGCTCGGAAAACTTTTACAATTACCAGAATCACCTCTCCGGTGAACCGATATTCAATTCGGTCATAGGCCTGCTCGACGGCACTCACACAGCAACAGATATAATGAATTCAATTGACATCGAAAATGAGTCAGCCCTTGCCATTTTGTACACCCTAAACTTTTTAAACATGATCAACTTTACAGAGAAACCTTATCATGTAGAAGTTTCTCCCCCATTCCCTCTTCGGGAAATGCCGCCCACAGCTTCTCAGGAAAGTGACGAAGAAACGATAACACTTGAAGAGGAGTTTGAAGATCTGGGGGAAGAACTGAGTTTGCTGGCCGATGAACTTGAGACGCTGGAAGAGTCTGGCATCCCGTCATCACCAGGGGAAGAAGATGAGCAACTTAAGACACTGGAAGATGAATTAAGGGCTCAATGGGAAAAGGGTCAGGACAAAAGCTACTATGAGATGTTCAATCTTAAACAAAACGATTATTCATTCGATAAGCTAAAAAAGGCTTACTTTGATTTAACAAGAAAATTCAGCCCCGAAAAGTTTATCGCCAGCCCAGGCGAGGTCATGACTCTTTCTGAGGAATTTCTTTCTAAAATTTCAACAGCTTATAACACTTTATCAAATGTCGTTTCAAAGGAGAATTACGACGAACTGCTTGAGTCCTCTGCGCCTATCACCAAAGGCTCTGGAAAGGAAGAGATGAAATTCCAGGCTCAGATACAATTTCAGTCCGGCAAGGTATTTCTCGAAGATAGTCAGTATGACAGTGCAGAAAAGGCATTCCTTAATTGTATCAACATCTTCTCAAAAAAACCGGAATATTACGCCTACCTTGCAATTGCAATTTATAACAACCCGGTCAACAAAGGGAATGCCACGTCCGTCGGCAGGACAAAGGAATTAATTAACAAATCTCTGAAACTGGGTAAGCTCTCCATCGCTTATGCCCTTAAAGGGACCATCCTGCTCGACGAAGGGAATTTAACACTCGCCGAATCAGAATTTAATAAGGCACTGAAAATTAATCCCAGCAACAAAACGGCTCTAAAAAAGCTGGAAATAATCACTGAGAGGCGTGAACAGGATAAGAAAGGCCTCTTCAGAAAAATCTTTAAGTAATTGCATTGTACTTACTTAATTGCTATTTTATTTGATGATCACCGTACATAAAGCCCGGCTTGCGCGACAACATCATTGAAAGTATTTTTTTAAAGACCTGTGATGACATAGAGATAAAGGCTGCAGGGGAATGTACTCATAACCTGAATCATAAAACTAATTAGGAATAGGGAAGAAGCATGGTTAAAAGTGGATGTTTGAAGGTTAAAAGTCTCATTGATTTACTCCGGGAGATCAGTGATGAGCATTTGACGGGCACTCTGGATGTGAAAAGCTACTATGGCATGGGCTCTATTTATATTAAGGAAGGCAAGATTGCCATGGCCACTTCATCCCAAAGTACGGAACGTCTTGGCAGAAGAGTGGGTGAAATGGGCCTCGCCACGGAAGTTAAAATCCAGCAGGCGTTGAACCTTCAGAAGAAAGAAAAACAGGGAAAACATCTAGGCGAGATACTGGTCGAGCTGGGATTTATCGATAATATCGATCTTGAAGATCTCATTAAAGTTCAGATAAAGGAAGTCATTCATGGCATGAATTTTTGGCAGGATGGTTTCTTCCGCTTCGATGAGAATCTTGAGAAAAGCGTTCCATCCACTATTCTTATTGACCCTAAAAGTCTTGATGATGACGAGATGGAAAGTTATCTGAAAGCATCAAGTAATACTCAAAAAAAACCAAAGCGCAAGGACAGGAAAGAAACAGCCGACTCTATTAAGGGTGAGATAAATAAAAACATTGAAAACCTGAGTGACAAACTTCGCTCTTTCAGACCTAATGATCTTATCCTTCTTGTTGAAGATGAACTTCTCATTCGTCAGATTATAACAGACAAGCTTAGTGATTT
>JADFVM010000045.1 GCA_015222555.1 Pseudomonadota bacterium | reverse complement strand
TCAATCCTTCGAATGTCTTTTTAAAGAGGTCCTGAAACAGGTCAACAGCATTGGGGCTCAGGCTCGTAAATGTAACGATTCCTCTCTTCCGGTCCCATACGGCATCGTATGTAGTCGGTGAAGGGAGAATCCTTGAAAAGAGGGAGGCGCGAACCATATCGCGAAGGCTGTCCCTCTCCCCTTTTGGCACCCTTTTAAATGTCGGATTTTTCGCAAGGAACTCACTCTCCGCCCTGGCCATCTCGGCCTTTACAAGTACGGATGGGGCCTTTCTCTGGTCACGGCGTAGCGTAAAGACGCTGTAGTTGTCACGCCAGAATGCGCGGGGTGTATCGAAGCCCCCCTCTTCCATATCATCCACATGAACCCAGCCGAAGGAAAGCTCCTGGGCCGTATTATCAATAGACTTGAAGGCATTTTCCGCCAGGCTATCTGAAGACCACTGATAGAGATCCCCCTCGGGAAGGTCGCCCATTACCCGGAATTGACATATGCTGACAGTGTTGGAAAGAATGCCCATTTAGTTTCTCCTTTTGAATTCGATTTAGTGGCTTAGATTTTGGAATCCGAAAGAATACAGTTTAGCTTGGTCGGGGGCAAGGGAAATGTGTGGTTTTGTTTGGATGAGGGTGCAATTTAATGGAATATGTCCCTGTTTTACTTAGCTCTGCTTACCATACTCTCTCAGCGCATTCCTTGAAGCTCTATCGACAAGGGTAAAAAGCCTGTCAATATCATCTTTTTTATGCGATGCCTGATGTCCACGCACTTTGACAAATTCACAATCCAAGAGGTCCGTTTTTCTAAAAAATTCCTGATAGAGCTCATAATTGTTGAGGCGTCTGCCTTTCTTTGAACGATAATCATTTTGCTCAAAGCTCTCACGTCTTCCCTGTAGGCCAATAATGTTTTGGCAATCCGTATAGACGACCACCTTCTTCCCCAATGCCTGAATTTCGCTTAGCGCCCATAATAAAGTCTGTAATTCCAGTTTCGTTGAAGAGGTATTCTCAAATCGTCTCAGCTTCACGAGCGGCCTCATTGAACCTGGCGAAAGTTCAGCTTTGGAGAGAGTGAGGTAAGCCCCATATCCAATCTTTGACTGAACATTCACACTTCCATCGCTAAAGAGCAGAACTTCATCCATAATAACAGTACCGCCAAGCTTACTTATTCAGGAGTGATTCAAAATAGGCAGGAATCTTTGCCTTAAAGGTCATCTTCTCTTTCGTATGGGGATGTAATATTGTTAAAGAGGCCGCATGAAGTGTAAGTCTCTTAATACCCCTCTCCTTTTTTCCGTACTTTTTATCTCCTACTACAGGGCAGCCTTTTTCCGAAAAGTGGACCCTAATCTGGTTTTTCCTCCCTGTAATAAGATCTATTTCAAGGAGACTGTATTGATTTGATTCTTTCAGAACTTTATAGCCCGTCCTGGCAAGTTTGCCTTTTTCAGGATCATTAACAGAATACATTTTATGGACAGCATTTTCTGCAAGATATGAAGTGATTACCCCTTCCTTCTCCGGCAGTGTGCCATGCACTACGGCACAATACTTTTTTTCAAATCCCTGCCACTCATCCTGAAGATAACGCTTGGCATTTTCATTTTTAGCAAAAACGATAAGGCCGGAAGTGTCTCTATC